>DATJPT010000017.1 GCA_035506275.1 Bacteroidota bacterium | reverse complement strand
AGTGGAGAAGATCGTCATTGACCAGAAGACGAGGGTCGCGAAGTGCTATCTATTAAAGATACCGAAGCAAGACCTCGGTTTATTAGAAAAAAAAAGGGGTGTTAATAAAATAACACCCCTTTCAAGCGTGTCCCCAACGAGATTCGAACTCGTGTTAGAAGCTTGAAAAGCTCCGGTCCTAGGCCTCTAGACGATGGGGACTTGTCAATGAACAATTAACAATGAACAATCAACAATAAATGAACGTCGGTCCGTACCTTCTCGACCAACACTGTTCATTGTTAATTGTTCATTGTTCACTGACATCGGGTGGCCAGTGGGACTTGAACCCACGACCTCCAGGGCCACAACCTGGCATTCTAACCAACTGAACTATGGCCACCGTGTAAATGATTTTGGCAACCAATCCCGCCTGTCGGCGGGATCCACAATTTTACGCTCGACTTAGCTTCGCTGCGCTCGCTAAGCCGAGTAAAGTTGGGACTGAACTATGGCCACCGTGTAAATGATTTTGGCAACCAATCCCGCCTGTCGGCGGGACCCACAATTTTACGATCGCCTTAGCTTCGCTGCGCTCGCTAAGCCGAGCAAAATTGGGACTGAACTATGGCCACCATAGATTCAAAAGCCTGTCAGATCATAGACAGGCTTTTTTTGAACTCAAAAAGGTACGAAAATTTTTCCGGGAAGGCAAGACGAATTTATCAAGGCTGCACTGTCACACCTGCCGTTTTTTTCAGCTTTCTTTTATATTCCCTCCACCACGCATCGATTTTTCTTCCGCTCCAGACCGTGAAAAGGAAAAAGAGAACGCCGGCGATGACGTCGATGGCGTAATGATAACGAAGATAAACGGTCGAGATAATAAGGAGCGAACCGGCGACGAGCAAAACCCAGCGGCTCTTCAATCTGTTAGAGAACGCAATATACAGGATCGTCAGCGTGAGCTGCGTGTGTCCGCTCGGAAACGCATCCCTCTGCGCAAAGTCGACTGCATGGGTGACACCTTTTGGTATCGATTCTCCCGCATTGACAAAATCGCGCAGCGCGTTCGTCACCCACACTCCTGGCAATGATGTATCAAGAGAATTGAAATCATACAGAGTGAACCGCGGACCGACTGCCGGGAGCAGAAAATAACCGACATACGAAAGATAGAATCCGTAGATCACAAGAAATGCCCCGAGAAAATATTCAGTATGCCGCTTCTCGAAACTCAGCTCAAAAAAAACGCTCAGTAAGATTAGATAGTAGCTTGCATAGCTGATCTGAAGAATTTCGGTGACGGCGGGCGAAGCAAAATTCATCATCCAGTGCGTCGGGTCCCCCCCGAAGATCCACCGGTCGGCCTGGATAAGCAGCCAGTCGAAATCCTGCGGATGGATCGGATGCACCATCATATACGTCTCTTTGAAGACGTAAAAGATCATCGGCACAGGATACCAGTCCCTGATGTATTTGAGCGCCCGTGCATCGGTTTCCTGCGCCTTCCTGGCCAGGAAGGGAATGAGGCCGACAAGGAGAATATTGCATCCTGCAAGAACATACCAGTACGGAATGACTGAAGAGAAGATTATGGCCAGCGCTGCGACGATGGTGAGAAATATCATCGTTGCAATATCGCTCGTCGTCAGCAGCGCAATTCGGTAACGGAAAGAAGATGTCATACTGAGAATCGTTTGCCGGTTATGGCCGTTACTTCGTTCGAAAGGGTGACGAAGTCCTCGACCGATAATTCCTCGGGACGGCGGTCGAAATTCGCCGTCGATTGCTTAAAAAATTCGCTGGGGACATCGAGGGCCCGAAGTCCGTTGCGGAGCATTTTTCGCCGCGTGCTGAACGTTCCCCGGACGACCGCGCGGAACGTGGTATCGTCGATCGCTTTTCGGAAAAACGGCTTCCTCAAATCCAGCGACACGACGGCGGAGGTGACGTCCGGCACCGGATAGAATGAGCCGGGGGCGACGGTGAATTTCAATTCCGGTGTGGAATAATACTGCGCAAATACCGAAAGGATCCCGTATTCCTTTGAACGGGGTCTTGCCGTCAGCCGCCGGGCCACTTCATACTGCATCATGAACGTACAGTCGCAGATCGCTTCCGCAGCATCGATCGCCCAAAAAAGGATCGGGCTGGTGATGTAATACGGAATGTTCCCCACGACGCGGAACGCTCCCCCCATGTTTTTTGCAATGGTGCGGGGATCGAGTTCAAGGACATCGTCGTGATACAATGTTAACGCATTTCCGTATGTTGAACGAAGTTCAGCGGCAAGATGATCATCGATCTCCACGGCCGCCATCTTCGGAATTTCGGCGAGCAAGAGCGCCGTCAGTGCTCCTCTCCCGGGACCGATCTCAAGGAGGCGGTCCGATGTCGTAAGGTTCAACGAACGGACTATTTTTTTCGCTACGTTGGCGTCGGTAAGAAAATTCTGTCCGAGAGATTTTTTTGGCCGGTTCACTCAGTGCCAATAGGCTGGGTCGACATTCAATTGTGGAAAAATATACCAAACTGTTACTGGTTTGTCAACGAAAAGAGAAAGGGGGAGCGGATTTCCATCCGTTCCCTTACCGTGCGTTGAAAATTCGGCGGTGTTGCAGTTTGAGAATTCCCATGCTCGCTCCCGAACTTGGTTTGGGTGCGGCTCTATGACTTGTCTTTCGTCTGAAAGCGTCGAACGGGAGACCGGGAGCCACTGCCTCAAAAGCCTCGAGGCGCAGCGCCACCGACAATTCTCACCTTGACTTTGGCCCCTCGATTAAATATTTTTTAATGGAAACTGGTTTTATCGAATTGACAGGAAGAGCTATGAAGAAAATTCGCATTGTCATGGCGGACGACCACGACGTTGTCCGCCTCGGGATCTCAGCATTGTTGTCGACCGTGGGCGATTTCGATGTCGTCGGACAGGCATCGGACGGAGAAGCAGCCGTGGCCGCCGTGAAGAAACTGAACCCCGACGTCGTCATTCTCGATTTGGAGATGCCCAAAATGTCCGGAGTCGAAGCGGCGAAGATCATCAAGCTAAAGTATCCCGGCACGAAGATCCTCATCCTCAGCGGGTTCGAAAATGAGAAATACGTCACGGAGATTTTGCGCTCGGGAGCCGGAGGATACGTTGTGAAAAACGTGGGGAAGGAAGAGCTGGCGGAGGCGATCCGGGTCGTGGCGGAAGGGAAGCGGTTCTTCAGCCCGAGCGTTTCGCGCATCATGGTGGAGGGACTGCTGAAAAAACATTCCGCCGAGCTCGAGAAATTATCGCATCTCCGCGAGCCCCTGACGGATATTGAGATGGAAATTCTTTCCTTCCTCACCCAAGGATTGAAACCGGAACAGATCGGCGAACGCCTATCAATGAGCAAATCGTCCGTCGACAAGCATTTCACCGCTCTCAAGAAAAAACTGGACATCGTTGACGTCGTGAACCTCGTCCAGTTTGCGAAGGAGTACGGTTTCGTCGTCAATAAAATATGAGTTGTGCCGCTACTGCTTCACCGCCGTCCAGTCCGCCGTCGCGCTGAGCGTCGGCCACCCCGTCTTTTTTGCCGAAGCCCGATAGCTCCCGGCCCCCGTTCCGACCGTCATAAAATATCCCTTCAAATATCCGGAGATAGTGAACCCCTGGGACGTCTGCGTCAGGGTTGCGTTGATGGTTCCGTCGCTCGCGATGATGCCGGTGAGCGTGATGTTCCTGACGAATCCGATTCCCGGGAACTGGATATCGATATGCCCGTTGATGTCGTACCGCGAGTAAACGATGCTCTTCGAAATATTGAAATTAAAATTCATGCTCAGAGTTGTCCCCACCCAATTGCCGCAAATGCTGTCCGCCGCCGGGCTCAGGTATTGGTAGTAGACGACGTACTTGTAGCGGGTCGTCGCGAGACCAGTCTGGCTTGAGTTTTCAGCGGTCGCAACGATCGTCCGGAACCCCGTCTGCAGTCCGATGATGGTCTCCGAAAAATTTCCGTTACCGTCGTACGGTACATTCGTGTTGTTGTATCCGGAGCTTGCTTCGGAGAGGAGCAGGATCGCATGCTGCTGCACATTTCCCGAGACCGAAACGGTGTCCCTGAAGATCACCGAATATTCCGGCGGGTCCAGGCTCAAGCCCGGAGCCGAATTGCCGGTCTGCACGCTCACCAGAACGGAGGGAGCGGTTGCACCCCCCGCCGTTGCTGAGATGCTGGAATAGCCTGCGCCGTGGGCGGTAACGACGCCGTTGGAAACGGTCGCTACCCCGGTGTTCGAAGAGGTCCACGTCGCCTGGTCGGAGGGAAATGGAGTTGTGTTGGTGTCGACCGACGTCGAAGTGAAGCCCGTCTCGGTGAGAATGCCGCTGTTGGTCGACGTCTGCTGCGTTGAGTCAACGGTCGTGCCTCGCAGGCTCAGTGTCTGTGTCGCGTTCACCGCCATGTTCAACGTATCGGGATGCGGAACTATTTCCAGCGCCGCAAGGGTCGTTGTCGTTTGATTGGTTTCTTTCTGAGGGAGGCATCCGCAGAGCAAACCGAACAGGCCCGTAGCGAGAAGAATTGAAAGTGTTTTCATGGTCGTTTCAATTATGGAAGTAGAAACTGATGCCGGCGCTCAGGTAAAGGCCGCCGAGGTTAGGAACCGTGTTGCCGTCCGCGAGCGTCGCTTTTCGTGCCATCACAGAATATTCCGCCTCAAAGTTGATAGCAAGCGGGTCGGCAATTTTTGGAGAGAGCCCGACGGCAAAAGCATATCCGTTGTCGTCGACTTTTTGGCTTGCGGCCAGCACGTCGATGGCCGGGTTCACGGTGCCGATCGTCTCCTGGGCATGGTTGAAAACGTATAACGCATCGAGATAGAACGCCGAGTTGCCCGGTCCAAAACGGAGGCCGGTCAGGAGGATGGTTTGCTTCCACTGAGCCGATCCGGTCGCGGCGATATTGCTGACGAGCGATTGTCCCGACGCTTCAAACGTCCGGTATTTCCCGATGACAAAGAGGGATCCGGTTCCGAGCCCGGCAACCGCGGTGTAGGAGAGTTTCCTGTCAGTGTATATGGTATTGAAGTTTCCGCCGGCGTCGATGTTGAATTTTCCGACTGCGCCGCCAAGAAGGATCGTGAACGCGTTGCCCGAACTCTGAGCGAAAATTTCCGAAGATGCAAAACAGAGAAGAATGATGAAGAGGTTTTTTTTCATAGTGGATATCCCCGTGAGTGGAAGAAGCCCCGAACGACGTTGTGAAAATAGGGGGGATCAGAACAAAAAGAAGTGACGCACAACACTCAGCGCGACTGGACCATGTCCCGCACGATGTCGGTGATTTTCCTGAAGTCGATCTTCCCGCTCCCCATTTTAGGCAGATCGCTGATGACGACGAACTGTTTCGGCAGCGCGATGTTCGGCAGATGATCCGACATTTTTCTGAGGACGGCTTTTTCGTCGATCTGCTGGGTGACGGCCGCGACGATCTTTGCGCCGCGCAAATGGTCCGGAACTTCGACGACGCAGCATTCTACGTCCCGGTCGAGGAATCGTTCAAGGACATCTTCGACCTTGATAAGCGATACCATTTCTCCGCCGATCTTCATGAAGCGTTTCAGCCTCCCGACATGCCACAAATATCCGTCCTCGTCCATGTATCCCATGTCGCCGGTGTCGTACCATCCGTGACGGATGCTCAGCGAAGTCTGCTCGAAATCGTCAAAATATCCCTTCATCACGTTGTCCCCCTTGACCAGAATCTTTCCGATCTCGTTCACTTTGCACTCTTCCCCCGTCTCGTAGTTTTCCATCCGCACCTGCACTCCCGGAATCACTTTCCCTACGCTCCCGGGCCTGTTGTTGCTGTGCGTATTGACCGTGATCGCCGGGCTCGTTTCAGTGGCGCCGTAGGCCTCGAGCAGCACCATGCCGTGCTTCTCCATGAAGCCCTGGCGGAGCGATTCCGGACATTTGTCGGCGCCGGTGATCATGATCCTCACAGATGCGAAATCCCCTTTTTCGGACTTATTCAGATAGCCGTGGAAGAACGTCGGCGTTCCGACCATCAGCGTGACCTTCTCTTCACGGGCGATGGTACAGATCACTTTGAAATCGAGAGGATTTGCGTACGTCACCATGGTCATGCCGAAATAGAGAGGCGCCCAGAGGTTCGCGGTCTGCCCGAAGATATGGAAATAAGGGAGGTTCGCGAGGAAGGTATCGCTCGCGGCCAGCCCATAGACCTTTTCGAGACTGTCGATGTTGGAGGCGATGTTGCGATGTGTCAGCTGGACAGCCTTCGGTTCTTTCTCGCTGCCGCTTGTAAAAAGGATGAACAGCGTGTCGTCTTCGTTCCCCGCATATATTTTATTGATGATATTTTGCGCAGGGAGCTTCGACTTCAGCGCGGCTTTGATCTTGTCGAACATCGTCACGCTGGACATGATGTCCTCAATGAACACCATCCCCTCGACTTTGCGGCAGTTGATTTTTTCGAGCAGCGCCTTCGACGTGATGATCGTCTTGAATTCGCATTTTTTCTGCGCGTACTCCGCGTTGGCCGCAGCCCCGGTGGAATAATTGATCATCACCGGCGTCCGTCCGTTCATCAGCGCCCCGAGGACGGACAACGCACATCCCGCGGAGGTCGGGATCATGATGCCGATGAACCCTTCATCGTACTTCTTGAGTTTCTCCGAGAGGATGAGGGAAGCGATAAGCGCTTTTCCGTACGTGAGCCGGGTATTGGTCGTCCGGTCGACGATCGCAATCTTGCTTTCGTACTGCTTTGCGATACGGACAAATTGATGATGAAGGAGCATCGGGCTCTCTCGTGAAAGCGTCGTTTGACGTCAGCGTATGCTGATAAGCTTTATATCGTGTTTGCCGGCGGGGTTGTTACCGGCATAAGATCAGGCTGTACGGCTTTGTCACGCGGCAATAAAGATGGGGAGAATTTAGTGGAGTTTAGGTTGAATGGCAAGTGGTATTTTGGCTCTTGCGACATGCGCCGTCTTTGGGCCGATTACGATATTGGGTTCTTGGCGTCCGGGAAGACACTGAACCAACGGCAGATCACGATGCTGTATTGATGCCAGTTATCACGCGTTCTCGCCCGGCATCTTCGGGCAGTGCTCATCGTCATCCCTCGTTGCATTTCTGTACGAATTGTATTACTTTGAGCAAATCACTGAACGACTACGAATTACAGTATGGCAGAAGAAACGAACGAGCAACAGCCGCATGACGAACCCTTCAGGCGCTCACGGTACCGTCGGTACCGGCGGCCGAACAGAAAACCGCATGAATCAGCTCCGGCAGAAGGCGTCTCCCCCGCGGATTCATCCGCCGCTTCGGTTTCGATGAGCGAAGTCCCCGCTGCCGGTTCCGCGCAGCAGGACAACAGGCCGCCGCAGCAGTCAAATCAGCACCGCCCGCAGAGCAACGTCGAAGTTTCCGTCGTCATTCCTCTCTATAACGAAGAGCTGTCTCTCAAAGAACTTGCCGATCAGCTGAAGAATACGCTCGTCCGCATGGGCGGACGCTACGAATTGATCTTTGTCGATGACGGCAGCACTGATAATTCGTTCCGCGTGCTGCGCGACCTTCATTTTCGCAACAACCGGATCAAGGTCATCCGGTTCCGGAGGAATTACGGAAAAAGCGCCGCGCTCATGGTCGGCTTCCAGCGGGCGGTTGGTGAATTCGTCATTACGATGGATGCCGATTTGCAGGACGACCCGGCCGAAATCCCGAACCTCATCCGGCAGATTAAATCGGGCTACGACGTCGTGTCGGGATGGAAGAAGAAACGCCACGACCCGATCACGAAAACGATTCCGTCCAAGTTTTTCAACTTCGTCACGAGCCTGATGACCGGCGTGAAGATTCATGACTCGAATTGCGGATTGAAAGCGTACCGCCGCGACGTCGTTAAAAGTGTGAACGTGTATGGCGAACTGCATCGGTACATTCCGGCCCTGGCGCACTGGCAGGGGTTCCGTGTCGGCGAAGCGGTTGTTCAGCACCGGGCCCGCAAATACGGAAAAACCAAGTTCGGGATGGGGAGATTTTTCAGAGGGTTTCTCGATCTACTCACGGTTCTCTTTACCACGCGCTACATTTCCCGCCCGCTGCACCTGTTCGGTGTGTGGGGAATTGTCTCCGCCTTTGTCGGCCTTTGCGTTGACGGCTACCTTGTCGCCGAATGGATCGCGGGAAGGACGTCGCTCAGCAACCGCCCGCTCTTCCTTGTCGGCTTGATCCTCGTGATCGTCGGGATCCAGTTCGTGTCGATCGGACTCCTCGGAGAGATGATCACCAAGGGACAGCACGTGGAAAAGGAATACTCCATCAGGGAAATCATCAAGTGACGGCGTCAGCGCAACGCGGTCCGTTCATTACAGCCGATCGTCGTATCCCTGAACCGCACCCGGCTATCGCCAACGCTTTTTTCAAGAACCCATGATCCTCAAGACCGACTGCCGCTACTTCCGCGGCGATGTCCCATGCAAACCGCATAAGCAGCACGGGGTCCATTGCGACAGCTGCACGTATTACGCCCCTATCGATAAGAACATCCTCATCATCAAGCTTGGTGCGATCGGCGATGTCATTAGAACGACGCCGCTTCTTCACCGCCTGAAAAAGGAATTCCCTCATGCGAAGCTCTGGTGGCTCACGCTGACGCCGGAGATGCTCCCCGATCTGGTCGATGTCCGGATGAAATTCTCGCTGGAAAATGTCGTCGCCCTCCGTTCCGTAACGTTCGACATCCTGTACAACCTCGACAAGGACCGCGAGGCGTGCGCCCTTTCGCTTCAGATTACGGCGGACACAAAAAAGGGATTCGTCTTAAAGAACGGGGTCTGCGCCCCGGCGGACAAGGATGCAGAAGCGAAATTCCAGACCGGCGTTTTCGACGACGTGAACAAAGCGAACACGAAAAGCTATCCGCAGGAGATTTTTGAGGTGTGCGGGTTCGCCTTCAACGGAGAGAAATATATTCTTCCGTTCGAACCGTGGAAGGACAGGCGGTGGGAGACGGCCGGAAAGAAAAAAATTGTCGGCCTCAATACCGGCTGCGGCGGACGGTGGACGTCGCGCCTCTGGCCCGAGAAATACTGGGTCGCGGCGGCGATCGCGCTGAAAAAGGCGGGCTACGAGGTCTTCCTGCTCGGCGGAGAACAGGAGCACAAGAAAAACTTGAAGATCGCCCGGGCCTCGAAGGCAAAATACTTCGGCCATTATCCGCTGAAGCAGTTCATCAACCTCATCGACCAGTGTGACCTCGTCGTCACTGCGGTGACGATGGCGATGCATCTCACGATCGGGCTGGGAAAGAAGATCGTTCTCTTCAACAATATTTTTAACAAGCACGAGTTCGAGTTGTACGGGCTCGGCGAGATCCTCGAACCCGAATTCGAGTGCACGTGCTACTACTCGCCGACGTGCCCGAACAATTGCATGCAGTACCTTTATCCGGACCGGGTTGTGAAGTCGGTCCGTCAACTTCTGGAACCATCGGCGTGAAGTCCGGGCGATGAACATCATCATTCTCGGCACGGCGTATCCGTTGCGCGGCGGCATTGCTCACTACATCGCCCTGCTGTATACGCATCTCAGGAAGCGGCATCACGTAGAAGTCGTCTCGTTCAAGAGGCAGTATCCGAAGATCCTTTTCCCGGGAAAATCGCAGGAGGAAGAAGGGGACCCGGGACTGCCGGTGACAAGCGAACAGCTGATGGATTCCGTGAATCCCCTGAATTGGATCAGGGTCGGCCTGGCCCTCCGCAGGCGGAATCCGGACCTCGTGATCTTCAAATACTGGCTTCCGTTTTTCGGTCCCTGCTTCGGGACGATCTGCGCGCTGATCAAATACGGGCGGAAAACCAGGGTCGTCGCGATCTGCGACAATGTGATCCCGCACGAACGCAGACCCGGGGACAGACTATTCACATGGTATGCATTCAAGTTTGTCGACGGATACATCGTCCAGTCGGATTCTGTCGAGAAGGATCTGGTGGCGACGGTCGACAACCCCCGGTACAAAAAGGTTCCGCACCCGGTGTACGAGATTTTCGGAGCGCGCCTCGGCAAAAAAGACGCACGGGCCGCGCTGAACATCCGCGATGAAAGAGTGATCCTGTTTTTCGGCTACATTCGCCCGTATAAAGGACTCCATGTGATGATCGACGCGATGAAGGAGCTCAAGAAATCTCTTCGCGTCAAATTGCTCGTCGTCGGCGAATACTATGACGACGAAGAACAGTACCGCTGGCACATTTCGGATGCGCAGGTGCGCGATGTGGTCGACGTTGTTTCCGACTATGTGCCGAATGAAATGGTCGGAAAATATTTTTCAGCCGCGGATGCCGTGATGCTGCCGTACCTTTCCGCTACGCAGAGCGGCATCGCTCAGATCGCATACAATTTCGATAAACCGGTCATCGCGACCGACGTCGGCGGCCTCGCCGAAGTTGTCGTGGACGGAGTCTCGGGACTCGTCGTGCCGCCGAACAATCCCTCCAGGCTTGCGGAAGCGGTCCTCCGGTTCTACAACGAAGGCCTTGAAGAGACACTTTCCGCCGGCGCCGCGCGTGAAAAGAAAAAATATTCGTGGGAGAGAATGACGGAAGCGATCGAACAGCTGACAGCTAGCAGTGAACAGTGATCAGTTAACAGTTATAAAAGAAAATGAAGAATACACGCAATGAGCTTTATATCCCTGTTCACTGATAACTGATCACTGAAAATGCACTACGACCCAATTAAGAACGTCATCGGTAATGTCGCGCGGACGAGCCCGCCCGTGCGGAGGTTTTTTTACGCAATTCTTGGGATCATGTTCCTGCGGGAATGGTACGTCAAACGTGCGCTCCGGGAGTTGCTGGGCGGCAAGAAAGACCCCTTTGCCATGTTCGACGCCGGAAGCGGCTTCGGCCAATACTCGTTCTACTGTGCAAAGCGTTTCCCCTCAGCTTCGATCTATGCGGTGGATGTGAAGGACGAACAGATCGCCGATTGCCGCGCATTCTTTTCAAAAATGAAGCTGAGCAAGGTCTTGTTTGAGGTGGAAGATCTGACGATCCCGAAGCACACCGGCAGGTTCGATTTTGTTCTTTCCGTTGATGTGATGGAGCATATTCAGGACGACGTGCAGGTGTTCAGGAATTTTTATCAGGCGCTGAAGCCGGGGGGAAAAGTGCTCATCAATACCCCGTCGAACCTCGGCGGTTCGGACGCGCACGACGAAAGCGATGAAAGCTTTATCGGCGAGCATGCGCGGAACGGCTATTCCGTCGACGACATTACCCGGAAACTGAAGAGCGCCGGGTTTCACCTGGAAAAAGTCACCTATACCTACGGCCCGATCGGCAGCATCGCGTGGCGGCTCGGCATTAAGTACCCGATGCTGATGCTGAACAAAAGCAAGCTCTACTTCGTCGTCCTCCCGTTCTATTATCTTCTCACCTTGTGGCTCACGCTCCTTCTGATGGCCGCCGACTACAAGCGAGCCAACACGACCGGAACCGGATTGCTCGTCGTGGCGGTGAAACCGGGCTAGAAAGCCGCCGGACACTTCTTGCTAAAGCGGCGCTCGTAGCCCGAATTATTTTGATTCCCGCCGACTTGATTATCGGTACTATTCTAGGAAAAGGAGCGATATCATCCCTACGGACGGGTCGTCGACGATGCGTTCGCTCCGCTCACTTGCTCCCCGAAAAGATCCCTTGGCGACGGGATGTCCTTCGTCTTGTGCCGCTTCGTGGCACTCGCTCACCCTGAGCAAGTCCCGATGTTTTCTATCGGGACGCGTCGAAGGGTCGACTTTTCAAAGCAGCCCGCTATCACAGCGGCATTCTGTAGTGTCTCAGTTTGAATTTTGCCAGACCCCTCTTCTTTCTCTGTGGCCAGAGAAAGAAGCAAAGTCCCGCTTTACGGGATCCCGCCTTTCATAGTTTTGGAAAGCGGGAACGGCCTCTCGGAATCGGAACCCTCGCGATGCTTCCTTCGCACATGCCCTAGAAAACGGCTCCTCATGCCAACTCACAAGCTTGCCGTTTTCTTAACGCTCGCCTCGCACCCAACGCACAAACCCGCCGATTCCTCGCTTGAAATTCCAGTGGCATTTTGCCGACACTTCGAAATCGTCGGGTGCGCGCGGGGGGAAGGATTCAATCGAAGCGTTCCAATTTCGGTGCAAAAATCCCATATGATGATGTTCAAAAAACTTCTTTGCACCGAAATTGGCGGAAGTGCGGCTGGGATTGAATCCGCGCGTTACGATTTTCCCCGAAGGGATCCTTCGGACGAAAGATTTCTTTGGTCCTTTCTTTCTCGGAAAGAAAGGATCCCTATCAAATTGAGACACTACCCGGCATTCTCCTTGTTTTTCTTCCTTCCTTTTTGTATTATTGAAAAACCACAGAAGACCAAACCTCTCGCGTTGTTTCGTCAATGAGTATCCTTCGTGCCGT
Source organism: Bacteroidota bacterium (assembly GCA_035506275.1). Classification (NCBI taxonomy): domain Bacteria; kingdom Pseudomonadati; phylum Bacteroidota; species Bacteroidota bacterium. The sequence goes on along the minus strand of DATJPT010000017.1, from coordinate 164,461 downwards.
TGAAGCAGAGCCCAAGAATGCGTCGGCACTGTCATCTCAAGCAAAAAAATACAGCCGTTTGAAACTGACGTTGTCCCTTATCGGGACAGCGATATCATTTCTTGTGACAGTAACGATCATTGTTTCTGGACTCTCTCTTCGCGTTCAGAATTTTGCCGACGCCGCCACGCGGTCGCCGTACGTCGCACTGCTTCTCTTCGGGGCCATCCTCGGATTGGTAAGCGGAATCTTTTCCCTCCCGCTCAGCTTTTATTCCGGTTATATCGTCGAGCACCGGTACAACCTATCGAATCAGTCATTCCTTCAATGGATGTGGGAGCAGACCAAAGGGTTCCTGGTCAGCCTGCCGATCGTTGTTCCGCTTGCGCTTCTCTTCTATTTCTTCCTGCGGGAATACCAGGGGCTGTGGTGGCTGCCGGTGGCGACAGCGATGTTCGTCGTTTCGATCCTCCTGTCGAAGATCGTTCCCGTTTTCATCATGCCCCTCTTCTATAAATTCACGCCGTTGGAAAATGAACCCTTACGGGAGCGGATTTTGTCGTTGTGCAAGAATACAAAAATGAACGTGACCGGAATTTTTGCGTTCAACCTGAGCAAGACAACGAAGAAGGCGAACGCGGGTTTCACCGGGATCGGAAAATCGAAACGGATCATTCTCGGCGATACACTGCTGCAGCATTTTTCGGACGATGAGGTCGAAACCGTTTTCGCGCATGAGCTGGGGCATTATGTTCATGGCCACATCTGGAAAAATATTGTCGTCGGAACGCTGAGCATCTATGCGGGGCTATTCATTACGTCACAATTGTATTCATTGTCGCTTGGATGGTTCGGGTTCTCATCGGTCGATCAGCTTGCTGCCCTGCCGCTGCTCGCGCTCTGGCTCGGCGTTTGTTCGCTCATGACGTCCCCCTTGTCGAACGTCCTTTCGAGAAAATATGAATTCGAGGCGGACCGGTATGCGATCGATAGAACAGGAAACGCTCCGGCATTCATGTCCACGATGAGGAAGCTCGCCGAGATGAACCTTTCGGATACCGCCCCACATCCGCTCGTTGAGTTTCTTTTTTACAGTCATCCGTCGATCGAAAAAAGGATCCGGGCTGCGGAGAGGGCATAATGCGTTTCATGCTGACCATCGGCAGGATCATCTTCATCGTCGTAACGAATATTCTTTTATCGATCGTCGCCCTTCTCAGCCTGCCTGTCGAGAAGGACGGCAGGACATATTTTTGGGCGGGAAGCACGTGGTCAAAACTCACGCTGAAGGTCTGCGGAATCAAGGTCTCTGCGCGCGGAATAGAAAATATTCAGCCCGACGGGGCGTACATTTTTGTGACGAACCACGCGAGCATGTTCGATATCCCGGCGATCATGTCGGTGCTGCCGCATGTGCGCATCATGTTCAAAAAAGAGCTGTCGTACGTTCCGCTCTGGGGCTGGGCGCTCAAATGGGGGCATCATATCATGGTCGACCGTGCAAAGGGGAGTGAAGCAATGAAGAGCATCGACCGTGCGGCTGAGGCGATCAAAACCGGAGGCTCCGTCATCCTTTTTGCGGAAGGGACGCGCACGCGCGACGGCAAGCTTCTTCCGTTCAAGCGCGGCGCGTTTACGCTCGCCGCGAAATCGGGAGTTCCGGTGGTGCCGATCACGATCAATGGAAGCTTTAAAATTCTGCCGAAGGCCTCCCTCGATATCCGGCCAAGCCCCATCGAGCTGCTGATCGGCAAACCGATCGACACCCGGCATGTTTCAAGCCGGGATGAGGAAATTGCGTTGATGAACAACGTCCGCGAAATTATTTCGGCAAACTACCGGGAGCATCTTTCATGAGATGTGAATACGCTCTTTATTCAGTTCCCTGTCTCCCGTCTCCTGACTTCTGTCTCTTGTATTCTTTGCATCATCCACCGGAGATCCCCGCATGCCAGTCACACTGAACGACGTCGAACACATCGCCGAGCTTGCCCGCCTGGAGTTCGACGCAAAAGAAAAAGAGAAACTGACCCATGAGCTTAACGATATCCTGAGATATATCGAGAAGCTGAACGAGCTCGACACGTCGAATGTCGAGCCGTTGTCGCACGTGATCGAGCTGAACAACGTATTCCGCGACGACGTTGTGAAGCCCTCCATCCCTGCCGAAGAGGCCTTGAAAAACGCTCCGGAAAAAACCGGTACATTCTTTAAAGTGCCGAAGGTGATCGGGTAGAAAGGGTTCGCGAATTACGAATGCCGAATGGTACTGGAACGAAGGATTCGTATTGAGAAAAGAAATTTCATGAAACGTCAATCGTCGATCGTCATTTGAAAATCGTTTGCATCATACCGTCCCGTTACGCGTCGCAGCGCCTTCCGGCAAAGTCGCTCGCGGACATCCACGGCAAGCCGATGGTGCAGCATGTCTATGAACGGGCGAAGCGGTCGAAGCTGCTCACCGAGGTCGTTGTCGCCACGGACGATGAACGAATAGAGTCGGCGGTGAAAAAGTTCGGCGGGAAGGCGGTGATGACCCCGTCATCGATCCAAAGCGGCAGCGACAGGGTCGCTTTTGCTGCGCGGAATCTCGATGCGGATATTGTCGTGAATGTTCAGGGGGACGAGCCGTTGATCTCGCCGGCGCTCATCGATCAGGCTGTTCAGCTCCTTCTCGATGACCCGGAGGCCGTCGTCGGCACGGCGGTCAAAAAGATCACTTCGCTCGACGACCTTCTTACGCCGAACGTGGTAAAAGCTGTCATCGACAGGAATCATTACGCTCTGTATTTTACCCGGTCGCTTGTCCCGTTTGTCCGCGATTCGAAAGAGGTCACCGACTGGCTTAAGCATGCGGTATTCTACAAGCATTTCGGGATTTACGTTTACCGGAGTTCGTTCCTGCAGAAATATGCTTCGTTGACGCCGACGTCGCTGGAACAGGCGGAAAAGCTTGAGCAGCTCCGCATCCTTGAGCATGGTTTCCGTATCAAAACTGTCATCACCGAACTCGATTCGATCCCCGTTGACACGCAGGAAGACCTCAATAGAGTCAGAGCAGAACTCAAAGCTCAAAAATAATAATTGCAGCTGTTGATATCGTGAAGGAGAAGCGCTCAGATTGTTCATTCTCCATTTTTGATTATGACATTCACATTTTCTTTTATCACCCTTAATATTTGATTTCCATATGGCCAATAATCACGTCAAATACATTTTCGTCACCGGCGGCGTGGTCTCGTCGCTGGGGAAGGGCATTGCGTCGGCATCGCTCGGGCTGCTGCTGAAGTCCAGAGGCCTCCGCGTGACCGTCCAAAAATTCGACCCGTATATCAACGTCGATCCGGGGACGATGAACCCGTTCCAACACGGTGAAGTCTACGTTACCGACGACGGCGCTGAAACCGACCTCGACCTCGGGCATTACGAGCGTTTCCTCGACATCAGCACCTCGCGGCAGAATAACTCCACCACCGGACAGATCTATTATGAGGTCATTTCCAAAGAGCGCCGCGGCGATTATCTCGGCGCCACGGTGCAGGTGATTCCCCACATCACCGACGAGATCAAGAAGCGCATCGGCCAGCTCGGGGCCTCCGGCAAGTACGACGTGATCATCACCGAGGTCGGCGGCACGGTCGGCGACATCGAAAGCCTTCCATTTCTCGAAGCGATCCGCCAGTTCACGCTCCATACCGGGCGGCGCAATGCGTTGAACATCCATGTCACGCTCGTGCCGTACATCAAATCGGCCGGGGAGCTTAAAACGAAGCCGACCCAGCACAGCGTGAAGACACTGCTCGAGATCGGCGTGCAGCCGGATATTCTCATCTGCCGCACGGAACGCCGGCTGTCGAAGGAAATGAAGGAAAAGATCGCCCTGTTCTGCAACGTCGAGGCCGGATCGGTGATCGAAGGAAGGGACGTCGACACAATTTATCAGATTCCGCTGATGTTCGAGGACGAGGGGCTGGACACGATCGTCATCGAGAAATTGAATTTGAAATGCGGCAAGAGCGACCTCCGCCAATGGTCGCGCGTCGTGAACCGCATCAAAAACCCGAGCGAGCGAGTTACGATCGGCGTGGTCGGCAAATACACCGACCTGAAAGACGCCTACAAGAGCATCAACGAATCGTTCATCCACGCCGGTGCGGACAACGATGCGGCCGTCGATTTAAAATGGATCCGCGCAGAAGACCTCGACAGCACGAACCTCGACGAATACCTCGGCGATATTTCCGGGATCCTTGTTCCCGGCGGCTTCGGCGAACGGGGCGTGGAAGGGAAGATCAAGGCGATCGGCTACGTGAGGGAGCATTCGATCCCGTTCTTCGGGATCTGCCTCGGACTTCAATGCGCGATCATCGAATTTGCACGCAATGTCTGCGGCATGAAGGGGGCGAACAGCACGGAGTTCCGGAAGACCAAGTTCAACGTCATCGACCTGATGTTCGACCAGCGCGGCGTCAAGAACCTCGGCGGAACGATGCGCCTCGGCGCGTACCCGTGCATCGTGCAGAAGAAAACGAAAGCCCATCAGGCATACAAAAAAGAATTGATCTACGAACGCCACCGGCACCGCTATGAGGTCAATAACAAATTCCGGAAAAAATTGAGCGACAGCGGCATGGTCTTCAGCGGACTTTCTCCCGACAACTCCCTCGTCGAGATCATCGAGCTGCCGGCGCACCCGTGGTTCGTTGCAGGACAATTTCATCCGGAATTAAAGTCGCGCTTTCTGAGCCCGCATCCCCTGTTCAGGGATTTTGTCAAAGCAGCAGTGAAATATCAAAGGGAAAAGGCCAAGAGGAAGTAACAGTCTCCTGGCTTCAATGACCATGGATCGAACACGCTGCGCCGTGCTGAGCTTGTCTTTGCGTCTCATCGATGCAGACCGCGGATCAGGTTTGGGGTGACGTGAACTCAAGATCAGGACATTACCCCCGAATTTGCAATGCTTCAGTCTAAGAATTTCCCCCTCCTGCCCTCAAACTCGGTTGGGAGCGGTTTCGGAAACTTGTTCTTCGGACGGAGACATCTAGATTCACTCCGTTCCCAATCGGAGGTTGGAAACGAGAGAACGACTGTCCCAAAAGCCTTGAATGTGCAACTGTAACACTACCCGAATTTCTTTCCTTGAAAACCGCCCCCTGATTTCGTATCATACCGTGACATAACATTCACTCCTTTTCGGAAATTTATGGTCATTGAATTTATCGGTGCAACGCGGACGGTCACTGGTTCGATGCACCTCATTCTTGTCAACGGAAAGAAAATTCTTCTCGATTGCGGCCTGTTCCAGGGGAAGCGTGCGGATACGTTCGAGCGGAATAAAAACTTTCCCTTCGACCCCTCAACGATCGATGCCCTCGTTCTGTCGCACGCGCACATCGACCACGCCGGGAACCTTCCCAACCTCGTCAAAAACGGGTACTCGGGACCGATCTATTGCACTCCTGCCACGCACGACCTCAGCGACATCATGCTCAAAGACAGCGCCTACATTCAGGAGCGCGACGTCGAATTTGTCGGCAAGAAGCACACAAAGAAACATCTTCCGCCCCCCGAGCCGCTGTACACCATCGACGATGTTGAGCCCGCGCTGAGCCTGTTCCAGTCGGTACCGTATCATTCGAAATTTGAAGCGGCAAGCGGGGTGCAGGTCGAGTTCGTGGATGCCGGACACATTCTTGGTTCTGCTTCCGTGATCCTGACGATCGTCGAAGGAGGAGACGGAAAAAGCTCTTACCGCCGCGAAATCAAACTCGGCTTTACCGGCGATCTTGGCAGGCCGAACCTCCCGATCCTGCGCGACCCGGAATTCATGGGGGATGTCGATGCGGTCATCAGCGAAAGCACGTACGGCGGACGGTTCCACGCTTCGGTTGACGAGATGCCCCAGAAGTTTGAAGAGGCCGTGATGAAGACTGCGCGGCGCGGGGGCAAGGTTATCATTCCGGCGTTCAGCGTCGGACGCACGCAGGATCTGGTCTATACGATCCACCTCCTCAGGGAAAAGGGGAAGCTGCAGAATATTCCCGTTTACGTCGACAGTCCTCTTTCGACGAGCGCCACGGAGGTGTTCCGCAAACACCCCGAATGCTTCGACGCCGAGACGCTCGATCTGATGAAGCGTGAGGAGGACCCGTTCGGGTTCAATCGGCTGACGTACATACGGAATGTTGATGAATCGAAGAAACTGAACGACAAGACCGAGCCGTGTATCATCATTGCCTCATCGGGCATGTGCGAGGCGGGGCGTATTCGGCATCACATCGCCAATAACATCGGCGATCCTAAAAACACGATCCTCATCGTCGGCTATCAGGCCGAGCATACGCTCGGGAGAAGGCTCGTCGAACAGGAGAAAGAAGTGACGATCTTCGGCGAGGTGCACGAACGAAAGTGCGATGTGGTGGTGATGAACTCCTTCAGCGCGCACGCCGACCGGAACGAACTTCTTGCCTACTTCAATCATTTCAATAAGGGCCGATTGAAGAATGTGTTCCTCGTGCACGGCGATCCGGACCAGGCAGAAAAGTTTTCCGGAGGATTGAAGGACCAGGGCTTCAAGAACGTTGCGATACCGGTTCGCCTCCAGAAATTTGAACTCTAGAGCTTTTGTCGCTGCACCAATCAGGCAAGAATGTTTCCTCGATAGTTTTTTGGAGGACCTCATATGAAAATCCTCGTGACCGGCGGAAGCGGCTCGGTCGGCAAGTATGTTGTTGACGAATTGGTGCGTCACAAACACGATGTCGGCGTTCTCGACATCGTTCCACCAAGGCCCGGACTCTGGCATCACGATGTCGATGTGCTCGACCTGCCGAACGTCGTCAAGGCGGTGAAGGGCTACGACGCGGTCGTTCACATGGCAGGCATTCCCCATCCGCTCAACCATCCCCCCGAAAAAGTCTTCGGCCTCAACGTCAACGGGACATTCAACGTGCTTGAAGCCGCTGCGCGCACCGGCGTCAGGAAGGTTGTCCTGACGTCGAGCGAGTCGGCGCTCGGATTCGCGTTCATGTCGAAACACATGGCGCCGGACTACATACCGATCGACGAAACGCACCCCCTCCGGCCGCAGGACCCGTACGGCTTGAGCAAGATCATCGGCGAACGGATCTGTCAGTCATACTCCGAACGCTACGGCATTCGCACGGTCTGTCTCCGCGCGCCGTGGATCTGGGTTCCCGAGGGAAGCGAACGCGAACGGTACAAGGGGCTCATCGCCGAACCGCACAAGTGGTGCAACAACCTCTGGGCCTTTGTCCACGCCTACGACGCGGCACAGGCGCACAGGCTGGCCGTTGAAAAGGATTTGGACTCGATCCACGAAATATTTTTCATCGCGGCAAAGGATAATTGGACGGGGATCGATTCACGGAGTTTGATGAGGACCTATTTCCCGGAGGTCAAGGGCTTTGCTCCCGATTTCGCTGGAGCATCGTCGCTGCTGTCGTGCCGCAAAGCGCACGACCTCCTCGGCTATGTTCCGCAGTACACCGTGCGTGATATTCTTTTCTGATGGAACCAAATTCGGCCTCCCCCGAACTCGGCTGCAATTGTTCTTCTTCCAGCACAGCACGGCCTGCGGCAGCATGCGCTATTCCTGCCTGCATAAGAAAGTTCGATCCATTGAACACTCTCTTTTCCATAGCTCCCCCGTCTTTTGCCGGAAGAGGTCAACGATGTTCCGCTTCTTTCCCCTGTGTGCGACGCGGCGGTCGTCAAGGCAACGGCCTTGCCGCCGTTTGGCGCTTTCTCCTCGCCGCGCTGGCGGTCGTCCCTTCGATGGCGTTTGCTCAAACCGATTCACTGTTCTACAACACCGCCGCCAGAGATTCCAACGACACCGATGTCCGCTTCGAAAGAAATCTGAACACCTATCTTTGGAATTTTAGGGCGGATGTCAGCGGCCGCGACAGCGGTTTCGCCGCCGATGTCCACGACCGTTTCAGCTCCACGTTCATCCAGCAGGACCAGAATTCTCTTCGCGATGAACATACGCTCTGGCTGAATGCATCACGAACGATCTCGTCGTTGCTTGATATGGACATCGAGGGCTCGACATTCACGCTTTCGGACAATCAGTCGTTCGACGTCAGCAACGCTGCTCTTCACACCGGTCTTGTGGGCCTCGCGATCCATCCGATGTCGTACCTCTCAGTTTCTCCGCTCATCGGGTTTCGCGTCGACCGGCAGCAGGACCAGATCGACCAGGGGTGGAACTACAAGCTCTCTTCGCAGCTGGACACGGTCGATCTGGACGGGTACGAAACGCAGGCATCGCTGCGGCTGAATGTGAGCGACCTTTCCCCCAGGTATTACCGGAGCAACGCCGCCCAGCTGTCGTTCCAGAAGAACTTCGGGGAAGGGTCGTTCGACAGCCTCCGGTTTCAGTGGTCGAACAACCGGTGGGATTTTTACATTCCCGCCGACATCGTGATGCAGAGGGAATTCGGCGTCAAAGAGAATATCCGGAGCCGCGTGGACGAGGTTTACAACATCGCGAACACGTTGCATTATGCGGTTGCGAGAGACCTCTCCGCGGTTGTCCAAACGCTCGTCGAGACGCGGACGATCAGCAATACCTTCCGCTATAAATCGCTCCTCGAGCCGGCGCTGATTCCGTACGACGTCGTCGTGGACGAACAGATCCTCGACGGCGGCATCGACCTCGTCTACCGCGACATGAATAATGTCTTCGCCTCCGTCGGTATCCACTCCAGCGAGCGGGACGAGCGTCATGTGCTCCAGCAGATCAGCGGCGTGGACGAGGATATTCTTGCGAGCGCGGTGGAGCAGGAATATCAGCTCGATAACGACGCACGGCGCACTTCCTTGCGCGGCATATTTTCCATGCCTTTATCGTCCGACGATTTTATCTCGTTCGAAAGTTCTGCAGGCCTCCTTCGGTATGACACCCCCGATTCGTTGAACACCGACGACCGCGACGAGCTTCTCATCACCGTTTCCGGCCGGGAATTCCACCGATGGAACCAGTATTTTGAAGCGAGCATTACGGCGGAGGCAACACTGAACCACATCGTCTATCTGTTTGCCGACCGGAGCGCCAACAACAACTGGAATCGGATCTTTCGCCTGGCCCCCGAATTGACGTACACGCCGTCGTCCGTGCTTAGAACCGCCAACACCTTCGAGGTCCTCGCGAACTATACCGTGTTCGATTTCGAATCGATCGCGCCGACGGTCGAAAGCTATTCGTACAGACAATTTGCATTTCTCGATTCGACGTCGTATGATATGACGTCAAGGGTAGGGCTTGACGTTTTTTTCCATCTGCGGCTCTACGAACGCGGGCAGTTGGAATGGCAGGCGTTCTCGGAACGTCCGCAGCAATATTTTCAGGAGGTAACTTTTTCCCCGTCGGTGCGGTACACCATAGAGGAGAAACTGGTGTGCGCCGTGGGATTCCGATCGTTCGTGCAGAATACGTACCTGTACAGCGGAACGACGAGGGTGCCGAATGGAAATTTCTTCAGCTATGGGCCGACGACGCTGTTCGTGCTGACGCTCAGGCCCGGCTGGCGGCTCGAGATCGAGGGGTGGAAGGAATTTCAGAAAGAAACAAACCAGCCCATACGCGATGTGTCAAACGTTGTGATGACGGCAAAAGCAAATTTCTAGCGAGGATTGCAGTGGCGGCTCATTCCCGGCAGCGGACGGCGGCGAAGGTTTTTCGGATCACATTGAGAAGCGACCCGAAAAGCGTTCATCGCGTGGAGGAGTTTCTTATCAGGATGAACTCATCTCTTCATCTTGACGAAGAGAAGCTCGGCTCACTGCTTGTCGTCGTCACCGAGGCGGTGAACAACGCCATCATTCATGGGAACAAGCGCGACCCGGCGAAGAAGGTGATCGTCACAGGGACGCGCAAGGGACATGCGCTGACGATCAGGGTGAAGGACGAAGGGAAGGGATTCGACCCGAGCGCGATCCCGAACCCGGTCCACGAAGATAACTTATTGCGCGAAAGCGGCAGAGGCGTTTTCTTGATGCATCAGCTGATGGAGAAGGTCAGCTTCAACGCCCATGGCAACGAGGTCACGATGACGATGACGATCTGAAATCCGCCGAACTTCTTACAGCTTCACCTTCTCCATAGTTGATTTTACCTCGTCGGCGGATTTTTTCAGGGCGGCTGATTCTTCGGGGGTCAATTTGATCTCCATGATCTTTTCGATCCCGTTCTTCCCCAGTTTTATCGGAACTCCCACGACAGTGTCGCGCAATCCGTATTCTCCCTGCAGGTAGGCGGCGCAGGGGAGGATCCGTTTCTTGTCCTTCACGATCGCTTCCACCATTTGTACGGCTGCGGACGAAGGGGCGTAATATGCGCTCCCGGTTTTCAGGAAGTTCACGATCTCGATACCGCCGTTCCGCGCGCGGGTTACGAGCGCATCGATCTTCTCTTGAGGCAACAGGTCGGCAAGCGGGATTCCTGCCACGGACGTGTAGCGCGGAAGCGGGACCATCGAATCCCCATGGCCGCCGAGCACGAACGCAGTGACATCCTCGACCGAGACGTTCAATTCCATCGCGATGAACGACCGGAATCGGGCAGTGTCCAGGACGCCGGCCATGCCGATGACGCGATGCCGGTCAAAGCCGCTGACCTTGAGAGCGACATAGACCATCACGTCGAGAGGGTTGGAGACGACGATCAGGATCGATTTTGGAGATTTTGCGACAGCCTGTTCGGTGACCGATTTCAGAATTCCGGCGTTGGTGTTGAGAAGGTCGTCGCGGCTCATCCCTGGCTTACGCGCGATGCCGGCGGTGATGACGATGATGTCCGAGTTTGCCGTCGCGTCGTAGGAGTTCGTTCCGACGACCCTCGAATCGAACCCTTCGACCGGGGCCGATTCGTACATATCGAGCCCTTTTCCCTGGGGGAGACCGTCCACAACATCCACGAGAACCACTTCGTTCGCTAGTTCTTTTTCCGCGATGCGCTGCGCGGAAGTTGCGCCCACATTGCCTGCGCCGATCACCGTAATTTTCATTGTCGTCTCCGTCAATAAGTTCAACGCTCTATGAGAAAAAAAATGCGTAAGAGAAATTCTCCTACGCATTATGTGAAAAGAAAAAAAACTCCTCCGGCTAGGCCGTCACGATCGAAATCGCCTGGCGCGTTTTGCCGAGGCGCTGAAATTTCACCACGCCGTCTGCAAGGGCGAACAGCGTATCATCGCCCCCCTTTGCCACATTGACCCCGGGATGGAATCTCGTTCCCCGCTGGCGGACCAGGATCGTTCCCGCGAGAACCTTCTGTCCGCTGAACCGCTTGACGCCGAGTCTTTGGGCATTGCTGTCGCGTCCGTTGCGGGAGCTGCCGCCCCCTTTTTTATGAGCCATACTTTTCCGTTTCCTTTCCCGGTGCTAAAAAATTATGCGATCGAAGTAATTTCAATATGGGTGTACTGCTGGCGGTGCCCGCGCTTCACCCGGTATCCTTTGCGCTTCTTCTTCTTGAAAACGATCACTTTATCGTCCTTCACATGGGCAAGCACCTTCGCGCTCACCGAAGCGCCGGAGACGACGGGGGCTCCGACTTTTACCTCTTTGTCGTTGGAGACCAGAAGTACTTTGTCGAACTTTATGCTGCTGCCGACCTCTTTTTCGAGCTTCGGCACGTAGAGCTTCTCTTCGGGGTTCACTTTATACTGCTGCCCGCCGATCTCAACAACTGCAAACATCGCCGTATCCTTCCTCAGAATAATGGTGTTTCAAAATTGGACTACTATTATACCAAAATAATTGAAAAAAGTCAATGAAAGGGGGAGAAAAAACTGCCGTCGGCTCCAAAACGGCGGGAATGGACGCTATCGTGCCCAGAGGAGCGAAACAATGACCTGCGCCACGATGATTTTTGCGATCATCGAGGCCGGATAAACGGTGGCATACCAAATATTCGGCTGGTCATTTTGCGTTTGCTGGTTTGCGTAGGCAAGGCACGCCGACTGAGTGGACATTCCTGCAACGATGCCCACGACGGCGGACATGGGGAACTTCAGGTATTTGTAGGAGACGATGACGGTCAGGACGACGACGCATGTCGTGATGAGAGCTCCCGCGGCGATCAGTTCCCATCCTCCCGACTGAAAAATCGTTCCGAAACCGAAGCCGGCTTTCGTACCGATGCCGGCAAGGAAAAAGACAAGCCCCGTTTGTCTCAGGACAAGGTTGGCATTGAACGGCAGCGCCCAGAGGATCGGTCCCGTCCGTTCGAGCCTCCCGAGGATCAGCGCGACGACGAGCGGTCCGCCGGCAAACCCGAGTTTGAACGACATGCCGTGAGCGAGCGGGATCGGGATCATGCCGACCATCGCTCCGAGGACAATGCCGAACGAGATCGAAAGAAAATCGGTCTCCGAGATCGCTTTCATCGAATCGCCGAAATATTTTGTGATGCGGTCGAGGTTTTCGAGGCGCGTCACGACGCGGATCCTGTCGCCTAACTCGAGGATGGTATCAGGAGACGGAACAAAGTCGACGTCGCCCCGCCGCAGGCGGGTGATCGTGGCGCCGAATTCCTTTTCGAGGTTGAGTTCGTGGATCCGTCTTCCGACAACGGACGGATGAGAGACGAAGATGCGGCGAAAATCGATGCCGGTGTTGCCGAGCGGGAGATGATCCGGCGATTCCTCTCCGAAGAGTATCCTGGCCCGTTCGAGGGCGTCATGGGTCCCAACCGCAACAATCCTGTCGCCCCGGGAGAGGATGGTGTCGGGCCCGGCGATCTCGATGAGTTCTCCCTTTTGGATTCTGCTGAGCGTGAAGGCCGGCTGGCCGAGCAGCTGAAGAGCCTCTGCGGCGCTTTTGCCGTCGACTGCCGGATTGGTGACGTTGAACGTCCGGCTGACGATGACATCCGACCCTGTTTCCCGCAACCGCGCGGCCTCTTCTTTTGCAAAATCTATTTTGAAAATTTTAACAAAAACGAACGACCATAGCAGGACTCCAAGCACGCCGAACGGATAGGCAAGCCCGTACGTCACCACGGGGCTGCTCGCATTGAGGTCGGCAGCATCGCGCGGAAGATTCGCGGAAAGTGACTTCGCGGTCTCGACCGTCGCCGCCAGGGCGGGAGTGCTCGTCAATGCGCCGCAAAAAAGTCCGGCCGCACTCGAGGCGGAAATGCCGAGGATCTTCCAGAGTGCGACCGTCACCAATCCGCCGACAGCGATGAGCAGTGCGGCCATGCCGTTGATGTGCATTCCCCGCTTTTGGAAGGAGGCGAAGAAGCTCGGGCCCGACTGGAGCCCGACGGCGTACACGAAAAGGACAAGACCGATGATATAAATATAGTCGGGAAGAGCGAGCCGCCTATCGAGGGCGCCGAAGGCGATCCCAACGAACAACACTGCCGAAACTCCGAGGCTGAAGCCGAAGATCTTGATCTCTCCGACAAGGTATCCGAGGCCGATGACAGTAAAGAAAAGAAGGAGCGGGTTTTCGGCGAAAAAATCTATGAGGGGCTGCATTTCGACGGATACACGGAATAAAAAGGGGAGAACGAGGCTATTGACTTATTCTCTTTGAAAACATACATTAACGCACCAATGTACACAAAAGACAGGGGAGATTCAACGCTTGTAGGGCGTGAATTCGAATCGGGGACCGATCGCAATACCATTAATCTTTTCCGGTAAAAATTTCGTTGGTCGTTCGCGTCATGAGAACGTCAGTGTCTTCTTTTTTCCGTCGATGAAGAGAAGGCGGATCGCTGAACGCTCTCGCACCCGTTCCCTTATGCGGCGGCATGGCTATTTTGCACCAGCATATTTCGCAACGCAACTGATATTCCAGACTCAAAAGAAAGGGCGTGATGATCGTCGTCCGGAGAATTTTTACGGCAGTTGAATAATTTACCAACTTCAATCATTCATCGTACGGAGGAACAATGGCGACAGTATCCAGACCCTCTCGCATAGGTTTAGCGCTTTCTCTGTGGATCTTCTTCTCAGGTCCCGCGCAAAGCGAACCGGCCGGCAGCCAGGGCTCGTCGCAGCTCAACGTCGGCAAAGCTGTCTACGAAGCACATTGCGCTCAATGCCATGGGGCAACGGGGAAAGGGGACGGCATTGCATCGGCACTCCTGAACCCGCGCCCGCGAAATTTCACTACCGGCCTGTTCAAGTTCCGTTCGACGGAATCCGGAAGCCTGCCCACGGACGAAGATCTGACCTCAACAGTCAAGAACGGTCTTCACGGAACCGCGATGCCCGACTGGGCAAAATTCATCACAGGCGATTCTTTGAGGGATGTTGTCGACTATGTGAAAACATTCTCTCCCCGTTTCCAAAAAGATAAACCGAAGCCTATTCACGTAAGCGCTCAGGTTCCGTTCTCTGCTGCAAGCGCGGCGAACGGAAAAAAGGTTTACGCCAAATTGCAGTGCGCCGACTGCCACGGCACCGACGGCGCCGGGCTCGGCGCAGTGTCAAGGGATTTTCAGGACGACTGGAATTTTGAAACCAGCGCGGTGAACCTAACGGAGCCATGGACGTTCCGCGGAGGAGCCACGGCACGCGATATTTATCTCAGGTTCAGAACCGGGGTCGACGGAACGCCGATGCCGTCGTACGTCGGCGCCGCCAGCGACAAGGAGATGTGGGATCTTGCGAATTACGTCGTATCGATCGCGCGCAAGCCTGTTTGGAAGATGAACGAGCAGGAAGCGAAAGAATTTTACGCGAGCATTGATGCAATGGCGAAAGCCGACCCCGTTCAACGCGGAAAGTACCTTGTCCGGTCCATCGGATGTGCCGGGTGTCATTCTATGTATGACGCGGACCTCCATATCGTCGAAGGTTCGCAGTTGTCCGGCGGGCTGACCTTCGACCTCTACCCATTCGGCAAGTTCGTGACGCGAAACCTCACTTCGGACAAAGAGACCGGTCTGGGAGACTGGACGGACCAGGAGATCAAACGCGCCTTCACCCAGGGCATCTCACGCGACGGCAGGAAATTCCTTCCGTTCCCGATGCCGTGGGCATCCTTCGCCGCGCTCAGGGAGGATGATCAAAACGCTATCGTTGCATACCTGCGGACGGTTCCGGCAGTGCACAAGCAGATTCCCGACCCGGATAAGCCGAACATCTTCGCGTATCTTTGGGGGAAATTCCGAATGTTGATCCTGAAGGAAAAAATTCCTGCGCGCGTATATCCCATGAACATGAGCACGCAAAATCCGGTGTCGCAGACCCCTACGGGAGGAGAAATGAATTTTGCTGTCAAGGTTGAACGGGCAAAGGAGGTGCAGCCATGAAGAAGATATTGAAATGGATCGGTATTGTCGCCGCGTGTTTGATCGTGATAGGGTTTCTCGCGTTCCTGTATCTCATTCCTCCGTTCGATCTTCTGCCGCGGGAAGCGTTTTCAGGTCCCCACGCCGAAGCGGTCGCCTCATCCCTTGAAAACATCAGCGATCCCGCCGAACGAGTGATCGCCGAACGGGGAAAATATATCATGTCATATTCCGACTGCAGCGACTGCCATACGCCGCAGGGGGACCAGGGGCCGAACTGGAGTGAATTTCTTGCCGGCGGGGCGAAGTTTGAGTTGAACCACGCCGGCACTTCATACTCGCGCAACCTGACGCCGGACCCGGAGACAGGCCTTGCGAACAGGTCGGATGAGGATGTCAAGCGTGTCCTGCGCAGCGGCATTTTTCATGACGGAAGATATTTCCAAACGACGGTCATGCCGTGGCCGGGCTTCTCAAATATGAACGAAGAGGACCGCCATGCCCTCGTCGTCTACCTTCGCCATGTCAAGCCGGTGAGACACAAGGTGCCGGAATGGTCCCCAAACAGCTCCGACGCGTTGTATCTGTTTTATCCGTATGACTATGCCGACCAAGGAGCGGCGAAATAATTTTTCCAGCAGGAAAGGAAATTCTCATGGACAGATATTTGGTGGAATCCCCCCATACCAAAGACGATTGTTACCATGTGGTGAAGCAGGTAGAGGCCCTGGGATACCTGACGCACTTCGAATGGGGATGTTCTTCGGGAAACCACACAGGCTTTACCATTATCGAGGCCGAGAACGAAGCACAGGCGAGAATGGTCGTTCCGTCGATGAGCCGGAAAGAAGCAAGGGTCGTGAAGCTGAACAAGTTCACCCCTGAAATGCTGAAGGCATCGCACTAAGGAATCAGACCAGGTCCGCCAGCGATCCGAATTCGGCGTCGAACAGCCGCTTGTACGTCCGGACCGCGAAACCGTCGGTCATTCCGGCAATGTGGTCGCACAACAAGCGCATCCGCTCGCCCGGCGCCGCTGCAGCGCGCACACGCTGCTCGGTGTCGTGCGGCAGTAGGTTGGTCTTCGAATTGGCCTTTTGCAGATAGTTCTCCTGGAATGCGGTGAAGATCTTCTTCAGGATGTATCCCCCTTTGTGCTCGAGCTGGTGAAGCTGCGGCGATCGGAAGACGAGGTCGACCGATATTCTTTTATAGAGCTCGGCTTCCTGAAGGACGGCACTGTCGATACGCAGTTGAAAACGGTACCTGTTCGTTTTCCCGCTCATAAAGTTTTTCCACTCGCTCAAACTGCACGCCTGAATAAACTCCCCGATCTTCCCGGCGACGGTCTTTTCCAGCTTCTTTGCGGTGATAGCAGCGAGAATCTGCTCGAGCGAACGGCTTTGAACAGCCGACAACGTTCGTTCCGATCCCCATTGTTCGATCTTCTCTTTATTGATGATGCCGGAATGGATCCCATCCGCGAGGTCGTTGAGCGAATAAGCCGCATCGTCCGACCAGTCCATGATCTGGCATTCGATGCTTCTGAAGGAGTTCAGCATTTTACGGTCAGGGAAATCCCCGGCGGCCAGTGTTCCGTCGAAAACGAATTCGACAAAATTCCGCTGCTCGTCGTAAATAAAATGGTTCTCCGGGTTTTCAAACTCTCCATTAGGGACTTTGTATTTCAGGATGCCGTCGAGGAATGCCCGTGTCGGATTCATTCCCTGGCGGGTGCCGCCGGAGGAATAGATCGTTTCAGTGATCAAGCGCAGTGTCTGTGCGTTCCCTTCGAAGCCGCCGTACGGCTTCATCAACTCGTTCAACGTTCGTTCACCGGAATGTCCGAACGGAGGATGCCCGAGGTCGTGCGAGAGGCAGATGGCTTCGACGAGGTTCGAATCGATCGTGAATTCCGGGGAAAGGAGCGGGCTGTTGTGCCGGAGGAACTTGCAGATCGAACGTCCGATCTGCGCCACCTCGAGCGAGTGCGTCAGGCGGGTCCTGTAGAAATCGTATTCGCCGGAAAGGAAGACCTGTGTTTTCGCCTGCAGCCGCCGGAATGCGGAAGTGTGGATGATCCTGTCCCGGTCCGTTTCGAACGGCGATCGATAATCCGGCGTCCGCCGCTTCGTGAGGCAGAGCGTGTCGAAATCGTTGTAAAACCTGTTTTCCATGCGCAAATGCAATGAGGGCCGGTACGTGAAACAACGAATTGAAAATAGGGAAACCCCCGCCGAAAGACAAGTGAAAGATGGCAGGCACCCGAAAGTTAATTAGTTAAGTTTGTTTGACATAATTCCTAAAATTCTTATCTTTGAATGGCATTTTTCTTAACTAGGTTGCTTTTCTTTTTTGACCGCGTGTGCACATGCGTAGATTCCGCATGGTGAGAGCGCTTATGAGCATCGGCAGCATTGCCGGTGGTGCGATGTGAATGTTGCAGATGAGAGGGAGTTGATCGGTCGCGTCGAGGGGGCGAATGCAATAAGAGAACGACGCAGAGCTCGCATTGTGGAAGTGGGACAATGTGCACAGCATTTTTCCAACGAACAAGGTGAGGTTTGCGATGAGACGTTTTTCCGTGGTGACGCTGCTTCTGCTGCTTTTCCTGCTCCCGGCTTCGGTCCCTGCCCAAAATCAACAAGCTCCCCCCATCCCTAAAATTGATGCCGGCGACACGGCGTGGATGCTCGTCTCGACAGCGCTTGTCATGCTGATGACGCCGGGCCTTGCTCTTTTTTACGGCGGCATGGTGAGACGAAAGAATGTTCTCGGCACCGTCATGCAAAGCTTTATTGCGCTCGGGGTTGTATCGGTGCAGTGGGTTTTGTTCGGATACAGCCTGGCGTTCAGCCCGGATATCGGCCATGTCATCGGCGGACTTCAATGGGCATGTCTGCGGGGAGTGGGACTTGAGCCGAATCCCGACTACGCCGCGACGGTGCCGCATCAATTGTTCATGGTGTTCCAGATGATGTTTGCGGTCATCACTCCTGCGCTCATCACCGGCGCGTTCGCTGAACGGTTCAGGTTCAAAACGTATCTCGTATTTCTTATCCTCTGGTCCACCTTTGTCTATGCGCCGATTGCCCATTGGGTATGGGGAACGGGGGGATGGATCCACAACCTTGGGGCTCTCGATTTCGCCGGCGGACTTGTGGTCCACATCAGTTCCGGTGTTTCGGCGCTCGTTGCTGCGATGATCATCGGGAAGCGGCGCGGGCATTCCGGCGAGCTGATGCCGCCGCACAATTTGACGTTGACCCTTCTCGGCGCAGCTCTTCTTTGGTTCGGATGGTTCGGATTCAACGGCGGGAGCGCCCTTGGTTCCGGCGCTCTTGCAGCTTCTGCGTTCATTGCCACGCACCTTGCCGCCGCTGCTGCAACGCTTTCGTGGACATTTGTGGAATGGTGGCATCGCGGCAAGCCGACCGTTCTCGGCGCGGCGTCGGGAGCCGTTGCCGGCCTCGTTGCGATAACGCCGGCGTCAGGATTCGTCGGTCCGATGTCTGCGCTCGCCATAGGAATCCTCGCCGGAATGGTCTGTTACTACGCCGTCGGCATGAAGACAAGGCTCGGGTACGATGATTCGCTCGATGCGGTCGGAGTGCACGGCGTCGGAGGAACGCTGGGGGCTCTCGCGACCGGATTGTTTGCTTCCAAAGCGATCAATGCGGCGGGAAGCGACGGATTATTTTTCGGCAATGCCGCGCTCATCGGGACGCAAGCCGTGAGCGTCGGAGCGGCGCTTGTCTATTCATTTGTCGTAACGTGGATCATCTTGAAGGTGCTTGATGCCACGATGGGTGTCCGGGTAAAGGACGTTGAGGAAATGGAAGGGCTGGATTTGAGTCAGCACGGAGAGACCGGGTATTCGTTCTAAGATTCAGCAGCGGCTCGGAGGGTCATTCAGGGGTATTTCCAACGGCGATGGTGGCCTTAATTTCATACGCCTTCTTCGCATACTGCTGCGCAACGTCGTTCTTATGGAACGCTTCTTCGTACATCGCTCTCTGCATCAGCATTTTGACGTACATCAGTTGGATCTGCTGAGTGTACACGTCTTTTTTACGCGATGGATGATGGAAGATCACCGGGAATTCAACCGGGTGATACGCTGAGTCCCGGTAAAGCCGGAAGGCCAGGCCTTCGGGGACGCGTCGAAAGTGCGATGCGAGATGGGGTTCGATCTCGCTGGTAACATACACAGGCACGCTGTCGATATTGTGGTCGACGAAGCTGTCGATCATTCTGTTGTAGCTGGCCTCGATCACCGCAGGGTCGTACGGCTCATCGTGCTCAAACCTATACACTGCTCTAAGGAACCCTCCGATCTCCGATCTCGATTTTTCGTATAAAATGGGATGGTCTTTTTCCATCTGCATGGCATACCATGAACGGCGCAGCAGTTCTTTGTCGATAACCGTAACATCGGTGTGCTCGTGTTTGACGTATTGGAAATAGTATGATGCAGAGACGAAATAATCCCATTGGTAAGAAAGAATGATCGCGTGCGGTTTAAGGTTTGAAAGGATCGTTGAGGTATAATCCCGTACAAGGTCGTCGCTGCTCGCATCGACATCGTTCCAATTTGCGCCCAGCTCCGCAGCGGCGATGATGAGAAGAATGACTGCGAAAACAGCCTTCCCGCCCCTCTTTTTTAAGAGGAGCCATGCTTCACGGGCTCCGAATCCTGCGAACATCGCCAATGCCGTGTACGCAAGAAGAAAGTACGAGTCAATATCGTGGATATCGTAGTTGACGGTGTATGCGATGCATCCGCCGAAAAGAAGGAGGATGAACGCAAAGATGCGCCGTTCCTGAATCAGCAGCCGTATTGCACCGAAAAGCGAAAAGAGGAGCGGGAGATAATAGAATTGAACCGGGGCGGAGCTGAGAAAATGATTCCATTGTTTTGCCGCTACGGCTGTCGAAGAAAACATCCACACCTGGTATTGTTTACCGGAGACATGCCACAGGATCCGTTCAAGGGTTGCGGGATATCCCCAGTCCAGCACCGGCTGCTGCACCGCTCTGACGGGAAAATAAATATAAACAGAAAGTCCGGCAGCGAACGGAATGGCGAGAATAAAAAGCTGCCGTATCCCCTCCCTTGAAAATCCGAACGCCGCGAAGTACAGGAAAATAAATCCCGGGGCAAGAAGAAGTGTCGTGAGATGGTTCGTAAAGCTCAGCCCCAGGACATACCCGAAGAGGAGCCACTTGCGCTGGTCGACAACGTGCTCATCGACAAAACTGAAGACCGCGCGGAGAAATACAAGCAATGTCGTGCTGATGAGCAGCAGATGAAAAGCATAGACCTCGATCGATGTTGCCTGGTCCCAGAATGTTTGAGAGAATGCAAGGACAAGGGCCGAGAATGCAGCCGGAATGACGGCTTCTCCGTCATTGTTCGCCGCTTTCGCACGCCGCAGCAGGAGGAGCATCGCGTAAAAAAATATGGCAGCCGCCGAAGAAGCCGCGAGAGCACAAAATATATTTAACCGGACAATTTCTTCCTGGGCGATCGGGAGATGAGAGAAGATGTGAGTCACGAGCGTCCACAACGGATAGCCGGTCGGGTGCGCGATGCCGAGAATATACGGCACGGTAGCGAGTTCCCCGCTGTCGATAAAACCGACAGTTTTCGCGATGGTCAGGAGATAGACGATGAACACGGCCGCCCAGAGAATTCCGGCAGCAAGGTGGTCCCGATGCTTATGTTCAAGAAGTGAGGTCATTCGAGAGAGGCGAGAATGGATTCAAACAACCGGCGCGTTTCTTTCATGGATGAACGGAGAGATGCTAAGAATTCCGCTGCGGATGTGTAATGAAACAGCCGAGAGAGATACGTCAGCTGTTCGTCGTCCGCGGGAATGATATGGGTGTTGACGTCGAGTCCGAGGCGCATCGCGGTCTCCACGCGGCGAAGCAATGAGTAGTTGTTCTGCAAGGCGCCGATTGTATCGCTCATCGGAGATCTTTTTGAAAAGAAATCAAGTAGCTCGTACATGTTGGTGGAGGGAAATGCGTTCATCCCTCGTGAAAGTTGGAGGGCTTGTACCGCGAATTCTGCATCCATCAACCCTCCCCGTCCGAGTTTGATGTCGATAAGTTCTGCGGATGTCCTGCTTCTTGACTCGGTCTTTGACCGCATCGCTGCGATCTGCCGCGTCCAACCCTCAGGGAGATAGGTAGAATAGATCGACGTGCGGATGGACCTCATGATGTCTTCGGCGAAACCATGGTTCCCCGCGATCACGTGAGCGCGTGTCAGCGATTGGCGCTCCCACAACGACGCTCTTTGCCGCAGATAGCCGAGGTACTGAGCCTCTGAGACCGCGAGCGGAGCATTCCTTCCTTCCGGTCTGAGCCGTGCATCGACGTCGTACAATTTTCCGGAGGATATTGGATGAGAACACCGGGTGATGATCTTCGCCGCAAGCCGCTCGCATTTCTCCGCATCCGATTTCCGATTCGCCTTGAAGAAGAAGGCCAGGTCGAGATCCGACCCGAAGTTCATTTCAAACGCTCCGAGTTTGCCCAGTCCAAGGATGCAAAATTTTACCCCAGCCGCGAGCTTCAGTTTTTTTCGTTCCTCTTCATAGAAAGAAGAGAGAATAGCGGAGGCAATTTCCGAGAGAGATCGAAACAGCGCCGATTCATTCGTATCCCTGAGAAGGTAGTTCACCGCCGCTCGGCATTCTTCCTGGACCTTCCATTCATGGAGGTTGGATCTTTTGGACGGCCGCTGAGGGCCTTCGCTCAACATGCTGTCGATGCCGGTAAGGATCGTTTCGGCGAGGGGGGGAGAAAGAGCGAACTGCTTTGCAAGCATCCCGCTTCTCGCACAAAGGTCCACCAGGGATTTGCGAAAATGTCTTTCGGAACACAAGGAGTACATGACGTCGATGGAGGGGAACGACGAGAAGATCTTTTCGCAGTGCGCGAGCGCCTGGTCGGGAGCGGCTGACGCGCCGATCTCTTCCAGCAATGCCCCCGCAATATTTTTGAACAGCGTTCGCGTCCTTTCCGGATATTCCTTTTTGCCGAGCAGGTTCGTTCCGTACGCCATCCTGCGGAGGATGCGCAATGTCTTGTCGTTGCTGCTTAAGCGATACTGCAGGGCGAATGTTCGTGAAAACTCGGAATCCGGCTTGCTCGCGAGGAAGTGTTCGATGTCCGAGCCGCGCTCGGCGTCGTTCTTTGTAAAAACGGCCCTGAACACATGACGCACGCTTCGAAAATGTTCTTCGAGAAGTTTGTCGAACCGTTCCGGGGACAGCCCCATTCGCGCGGCTATTTTTTTTCGCTCCCGTTTTGTTTCGGGAAGGAAGTGCGTTTGGGTATACGCGAGCATTTGAAGCCTGTGTTCGAGGGTCCTCAGAAAAATATATGCCTGGCGGAGCCGGGCAGCCTCGCGTTCCGCAAGAAGCGATGCTCCGCAGAGGAGTTCTATCGCTGCAAGCGTATTTGCTGTCCGGAGATCGGGATTTTTTCCTCCGTTCAGAAGCTGGAGAGCCTGGACGATGAATTCGATATCCCTGATCCCGCCGGGTTTGAGCTTGATATTGCCGGGATCGGAGTCGGTTTCTATCCTGGCCTTGATGCGGGATATTTCGTCGATCGGGTTTTGGAAAAAAGTACGGGGATAGACGAACGGCGAAAGCGCCGCGAGGAATTTTTGTGCGAACGATTCGTCCCCGGTAAGATGCCGCCCCTTGATCAGCATCTGCCGTTCCCACAGTTCTCCGCGTGATTCATAATACATCATCGCGGATTCGAACGACCGGATGAGCGCCCCCGCTTTGCCGTCCGGACGCAGGCGCATGTCGACGCGGTAGAAATATCCTTCTTCCGTCGGATGTGAAAGAGTGCCGACGACATGTTCAATGAAGCGGACAAAAAATTCCCCGCAGGTCATGCCGAAGGACGACGATTCCATTTTTCCGTCCGTGTCATAGACGGCGATGATGTCGATATCGGAGCTGTAATTCAGTTCTTCGCCGCCGAGTTTTCCCAGGGCAAGGATCGTCCATGCGGTTTTCGGCTCGCCGCCGTATTGATTCCTCAGATCGATCCAGCACAGCTCGCCGACGCGGGCAACGACGGCATCGGCCAGGTGCGAAAGCTCGCGCGTCGTCGACTCGAGGTCGGCCAGGCCGAGAATATCCCGGACTCCGATCCGGAGCATTTGCCGCCGCTGGTAGCGTTTAAGGGCGTTGAGCTTCCGCGCATGTGATTCAAACGGATCGATGCTTTGCCGGGATTCCGCAAAAAATTCCTCTTTCGTCTTGGACAGTTCAAGGATGTTCGTTGTCGTGAGCCAGCGGAACAATTCCGGGTCGCGGATGAGGATGTCCGAGAAGAACTGTGAGACGCCGAAGATGAGCACCAGCGTTTCGAGGAGCACCGGGTGTTCGTTGAGATCGCGAAGGATAGAAGCCTGGCTGAAACTCGCTTCGATGAAACGGACAAAGTTCGTCGCCGCCATCGTTTCGTCGGCGGAGCGGGACAGCTGCAATTCGAGCCTGCCGAAGAACTGCGGCGCATGTTCGCCCAGCCCTGCGTTGAAGAAGATTTTTTCAATGACTTTGATATGGCGGAGCGAATCGCCGGAGAGCGTGTGCGATGAGGGGAGCGTGGACGGAGCCATCGAAGATTCGTGAATGAACAACACTGCAATAGTATAGAAAAAAGGAGGAGAAAATTCAATCTGCTTCCGCGCGTTTGATTTTCCAGCATGCTTCGCCTATATTACGACATTGCCCCGCCAAAGTGATAAAGGAATTCCATGGTCAAACTCATCGCTCTCTATAAAAAGCCGGACGACGTTGCCTCGTTCGACAAGCATTACGCGGAAATCCATGCTCCGTTGGTGAAGAAACTCCCCGGCCTGCGCCACATGGAACTCGCGAAGATCACCGGCTCTGCCATCGGCGAGACGCCGGAGTATCTCTTGTGTGAGATGTATTTTGACACGCGCGATGCGCTCGATGCAGCCCTGGCGTCGCCGGCAGGGAGGGCAGCGGGCAAAGACCTGATGGGATTCGCCGCGAAGTATGTTACGCTCATGTACGCCGACGTGACATCCCGCGAAAACATCAAAACATTCGAGGATTGAACTGCGGGCCTTGCAGCGCATCAACGGCCGATGTCCGTCTCATCCATTCATATCGAAGGCAAACGGCTCGTATGAAAAAATATTCCCCCTCCCCCAGGAACTACAACACGATTCTCTTCGCGAAATCGGAATTCACTGTGCTGATCACGTTGAATCGCCCGCAGGTCCACAACGCGCTCAATCTGGAGATGCTGCAAGAACTGGGCGATGCGCTGCAAAAAGCCCAATGGGACGACGACGTCGCTGTCATCGTTCTTACCGGAGCCGGCACAAAAGCATTTTGCACCGGTGCTGATATCAAGGAATGGAACGAGGATTTTCTGACGAAAGCGGACGATTTCTACAAGTGGATGGGGGTGTTCATCGAGACGTTCGAGCGGCTGCGCAACATCGGCAAGCCGACGATCGCACGGCTCAACGGCATGGTCGTCGGCGGCGGAAATGAACTGCAGATGTCCTGCGATTTTGCGGTCGCCGCGTCGGACGTTGTGATCAAGCACGTCGGCACCTCGCGGGGCAGTGTCGCTGCGGCCGGAGGGACGCAATGGCTGCCGATCATTATCGGCGACCGCCGGGCACGCGAAATGCTGATGCTCGGGAAAGAACTGAAAGCGAAAGAGGCGTTTGCCTGGGGGTTGATCAATCAGGTCGTGCCCCGAAGAAACCTTGACAAAGCGGTTGCAGCGATGGCCGAAACCCTTGTGAATAAACTCCCCGAATGCACCCGCTACACCAAAGAGCAGCTGAACTTCTGGCGGAATTTTTCCTGGGCGCTCACTATCGGCCATGCGAAAGACTGGCTTACCGTCCATACGTCGGCGCCGGAAATCGTCGAGGGGATAAGAGCGTTCAACGAAAAGAGACCGATAGACTACAAAAAGCTTCGTTCGCGGAAGAAATAATCGTATTCGTCCAAGGTCACTGCGGTTTTATTCTCATAAAATTTCGGAACTCGCATGAATCTCACCACCATTATTCTCACCAAAGAGCAGGGATATGCTCTCATTCAGTTCAATCGCCCCGACGTGTTGAACGCCATCAATATGGCGTTGATGGAAGAGCTGGTGTCGACGCTCGAAGAGCTGGATAAGGACCACGATGTTCGCTGCATCATTCTCACCGGGAATGAAAAAGCTTTCGCCGCCGGGGCGGACATCAAAGAAATGGCCGATGCGTCGGCGATTGACATGCTGCAGCGCGACCAGTTTGCGCGCTGGGACCGGATCCGAAAAATCAAGAAGCCGATCATTGCGGCGGTGAGCGGTTTTGCGCTCGGCGGCGGCTGCGAGCTCGCGATGACCTGCGACATCATCGTGGCATCGGAATCGGCAAAATTCGGCCAGCCGGAGATCAATCTCGGCGTCATTCCGGGAGCCGGCGGGACGCAGCGTCTGACGCGCGCCGTCGGAAAATACAAAGCGATGGAAATGGTGCTCACCGGATCGATGATCACTGCCGAGGAGGCGAAACAATGGGGGCTTGTCGTGAAGGTAGTGCCGAACGAGTACCTTGTCGAGGAAGCGAAAAATCTTGCCAAGGTCATCGCGTCCAAGCCGGCGGTTGCAGTGCGGCTCGGAAAAGAGGCAGTGCTGAAATCGTTCGATACGACGGTCGAGGGGGGGCTTGAGTTCGAACGGAAGAACTTTTACATGCTCTTTGCCAGCGACGACCAAAAAGAAGGAATGAAAGCGTTCGTGGAAAAAAGAAAGGCGGAATGGAAAGGGAAGTAAATCGGCGGATTTCCCGCAAATGGACAGTGCTTTCACAAAAAGGAAGTGATCCATGGTAGGAATATCCCGTTTTGTTCCTGAAATTCACGAAAATCCGTATGGTGATATAGGTCAAGGCCAATGAAGGACTCATTGCATTTGACCGAATGATTGATTTCTTTTTGTAAGGTCTAGAGATGCTCTATAAAAATCCGGTCGACCAATGCTTAGGAGGGAGCTTTTTATGAAGAGATTTATTTCACTTCCTTTTTTACTTTCGGCTCTCATTGCCTTTTCGCAGCCGATGTTTGCGCAGGGACAACAGAAGCCTGCCGTTCCGATCCAGCCGAGGTCCGGCGATGCGCCTCTCACGTTGTTTGTTGCCGGAGACTATTTCGGACAAAATTTTTCAGACGTTAACGCAATATACCAATCCATCGAAAAAGGTTATTCGCTCCCCTCGGGGAATGATTTTAAGAACTACTATTTTGTCCTCGCAGGACTGCGATATACGCCGTCGAACGGACAAGCCGTCCAGGCAGAATTCGGAGGGAGTGTTTGGAAAGCGGCCAAGGGGAACGCGACCAATTTTCTGCAACTGTATTACACCGGCGGATCGTATATCGTGAGCGCGCCGGTATCGGTGGCAACGATTTATGGAGGGGGAGGGTTGGGGTATCTCTGGTTGAATACCCAGCGCACGTACACCGCGCTTCCGGGCGTTGCCCAGGTCAATGCACAGCTGGCGCAGCTTCATGCCCTTCTTGGGATAGAATTCGTGAACTCTTTGGGCGTATCCTTCTCGATCGAAGGAAGGTACACGTACGCGAGCACGGTATCGCCTGTGCGTTCCGACCTCGACTTTGTCATGAAAGGAATCACCGGAGGAATTCAGATCGGCATTCCGATAGTTCTTTGAATTGGTGTTATTGCCATATTTATTTTCCACACAACAGTTCTCGAAGGGAGAGAGTTATGAACCGACAATCCATAGTGCTCAAGATTTGCATCGTGTGTGTTGTAGCGTTGATGGCGGGATGCAAACAAAATTCTTCAACACCGATCGAACCCCAGTCGCTCTTGACATATCAGCCGAAAGGTACGATCACCGGATTAATCGTAAATAGGATCACCAATGTGCCTGTAAAGGGGGCCGTTATTTCAGTGGGATACGACGGCGGTGTGCAGTCGGTCACCTCTGACGGAGCGGGGGCCTATTCATTTGCCAACGTGCCAGTCGGGCAATATCAGATCGTCAACGGGACCGCGGTTTTTTCGGGCACCTACACGCTCACCGTATCGCTTGTCGCCTATAACGCAGCGCAAACGGACAGCAGTAAAAAATACAGGAACTATTATTACAGTAACGTCACCATCACGTTCACCTCGCTCGCATCCGGGGATTCCGCCGTAAGCGACATGGTAGGAAGCGCACTTCTCCAGATTTCCTATCTCAATACGACGGTGACCGGTCAGGTTGTCGATCAGAATCAACAGCCGGTTGCCAATGCAACCGTGATGCTCTTTGACGCGACCGTTTTCCCCAACGTCTTGATCGGGCAAACGACAACCTCGGCTTCGGGGAATTATCTTTTTCCTGCCGTCGACAACGGACTGACGGTCGTCCTCAAATCGCGGAGCAGCGACGGCTCGCTCCAGGGAACGCTGGCTGCGTTCACGCTTCCTGCGAACGCCATCAGTGATTCGCTCCGTTCACAAGTCGCTGCAGAAAGGCTTATGATTACGCCGGTCGACAACGTCAATCCCTTTGTCATCGGACTGACTCCGGAGAATAATTCGGACGTCTCGCCCAACAACCTGCAAGTTGTCTATACCTTCTCCGAGCCGATCAAACAAAGGGCATATACGCGGACTGATTTGCCGCTCGGCAGCAACACGATCATCGATGATATCAAGATCACATATCTTGGATTAAAGAAAACTGCAACCGCCGTCACATTTTCGGCTCAGTGGAACGCCGGGTTTACACAGCTGACCATTACCCCTCAAGGGATCGTGGGGTCGGCAAAATACTCTGTGGATCTAACGGCGGCGTTCAACTCCGGCAACCTTACCGACAACGCTAACTTAGCGGTCGTTAACAATCCTCAGATCATCGGGGACTTCGAGGCGATGCAGTTCACAACGAACGGCGCGTCGCCGGTACCGGCAGCTCCCGCGCTTACACGGCGGCTCATTGCCGGGGTGTTGACCAACCTCGACTTCGGGGGCGGGGCCGTCGGCCTCGAGTGGAATTATGATGCCAGCGCGAGAAGCTACAATATTTACTGGAGCGTGGACGGCGGATCATTCCAGCTTCTTCAGTCGGATTTTACAGGAATTCAGTTCAACACCAATTCGGGGTCGCTTGTTTACCCGTCGGCTGCCGTCAATCCTTTGAGAGCGAGTTCCGTTCAGTATCTCGTTCGGGGTGTCAGCAAGGACCTTGTTGAGGGACCATCGAGCAACATCATAACGGTGGCAGATGTCGTGAAACCGCAACTCCTGGGCACCTCAAGCGTCGCTGCGGCGGGGGGAACGAATTCATGGACATATACCCTGCGCTTTACGGAACCTCTGACGATCTCCACGGCTGAAACGATCGGTAATTACTCCTTCGGGAACACCGGCGGCGTTGTGTTCACCGTAAACACCGCAAACTATCTCGGGTTTGTCGGCGGTTCTTACGTCGTTCAATTGGGAGTGACCACGAGCGCGGCGCTGCCTGTTGGATATGTGATCTTCGTAGGCAACAATGTCACGGATCTCGCCGGAAATAGCATTGACCAAACGGCGAACAGCAAGACCTTCTAATTTCCGAACGTGAAATGAAAAGAGGCTCCGGAAAAACCAACCGGAGCCTCTTTATTTTTCTGCGGCCATTCGCAAAGAGCCGCAACAAAATGAGCATTCTTCTTTAATGCCTGACGGGCGATATGATCGCAATGAACTGCGTTATATCATCGGAACTGAGATAAATGTTACCCCGCAGATCCAGAGCCACTCCCACCGGACGCCCCCACACTGTCCTAGAAGTCGTCGATCCCGTCGGTTGGAAGCCGGTGACAACGTCGGTCACGTATTCGGCGACGGTGTCCTTTTCGTTCTTGAATTTTAAGAACACGAGCTTATATCCTGTCGGCACCGACCTGTTCCACGAGCCGCGGAATACGACGAAGGCGCCGTTCTGGAATTGCGGTGGCATGGAAGAGTTCGAGAACTCGATCGCCATCGGAGCGGAATGCGCCTGCACCAGCGCCGCCGGCTGATGCATCGAGGCGACGTGCGCGCTGTCGGCTGCGGTAAGCGGGAGCAGCTTCTTGTATTCGTCGTGCGCGTTGAAATCGAAGTAGATCCCCTGCGCATAGGCAAAGGGATGGCCGTAAAATCCTCCGTCGCGTACGATGTCGATCCACTCCGGAGGAATGTCGTTTCCCTCCCAATCGCTTCCGTTGTTCGTCGCCCAGAGGCGTCCGTTGTGCAGCGTCATGCCGACGGCATTGCGAATGCCGGTTGCGAACGTGCGCCGGCCGGTCCCGTCGTCATTATATTCTTCAATGATGGCGCGAAAATCCTCGCGGCACACGTTGCACGACGAACCGATGGACAGATACATTTTCTTTCCCTGCGGATCGAACACGATCGTCCGCGTGTCGTGACCGCCGGTGACCTGCTTGTTTCCCTTCCCGATCTCATCGATAAAAACGCTTTTCGTCTCGTAAATGCCGTCGCCGTTTTCATCGGTGCATTTCATGATCCGCCGCTCCTCGGCGACGTACATCGCCCCTTTGTAGAACTGGAGGTCATGCGAAAGGTGGAATCCCGACGCAGCGACGATCCCCGTATCCGCAACGCCGTCGTGATTGCGGTCCGGCATCGCAATGATCTCCCCGCTGTTTTTGTTCGCAACATACAAAACGCTGTCGGGTCCCCAGGCGAAAAAGCGGGCTTTGCTTAACCCTCCCGCGTAGAACACTTTTGCGGAATATCCCTCCGGCACGTTAAGGACGAGGGTGTCGGCAATTTTCCCTTTGTACTTATCCGGCACGATCAGCTTGACCGGTACGAGTTTGGATTCCCTTACCGGCGTCATGTGCACCGATGCCGGCAGCTGCTGTGCATTGCAGCGGACAACGAAAAAGAATAGCCCTGAAACCCATAATTTCATTCCAAGAGCATAAAAGCTTTTCATATCCTCCTCCTCCAAATTATTTTCCCATCGCTTATTGCAACAGAGAGGCAAAAACCGTTGTTCCCTACGGGGTCATTCTAAGATAAAAAATGTCTATATTCAAACAAAAAGTTCCGTCGGGTTGCGACGCTGTCAACCTGTGCATTGGAAACCCCGCTTCTGGACGGGCCGTTATTCCATTGTTCCATCTGTTCCACTCTTCCACAATTCGAGGCTGTTACCTATGCAAACCGATGCCACGATCCTCACGACAACTAGGAATTCCGTTCTTACGATCACCCTCAATCGGCCTGAAAGCTACAATGCGCTGAACGACTCGATGAAGAAGGAATTAAACGAGGCGTTCAGGCAGGCTGAGAAGGATGACGACGTTCGCTGCATTGTTCTGCGGGGCGCAGGGGAGAAGGCATTCTGTTCCGGCCAGGATCTGAAAGAGCGGAGCACTTCTCATCGTTCGCTCAAAGAATCGCTGGAGAAAAGCTATAATCCCCTCATCAGAAAAATGAGGGCGATCGAAAAACCGGTCATAGGAATGATCAACGGCGTCGCTGCCGGAGCCGGGCTCAGCATTGCGCTCGCCTGCGACATGCGCATTATGGCCGAATCAGCAAAGTTGACGGAGGTCTTCATCCGCATCGGGCTTGTCCCCGATTCGGGGTCTCACTGGTTTCTCCCGCGCCTCGTCGGAATGGCGAAGGCATTCGAGTATGCTGCCACGGGACGCGACATCGACGCCGTTGAAGCGGAAAGGGTCGGCCTGGTCAACCGGGTCGTCGCGTCAGCGGAATTGGAAAAGACCGTCATGGACATCGCGGAAAAACTTGCACATGCTCCGACGCGTTCGATCGGCCTCATCAAGCGGACGTTGAACAAATCACTCGCCAGCGATCTGGATGCTCTCTTGGATTATGAAGCCGTCATTCAGGAGCTCGCTTCTCGGACCGAAGATCATCAGGAAGGAGTCAAAGCCTTTTTGGAAAAAAGAAAGGGAGTGTTCAAGGGGAAGTAGGTCTAAACGATGCGATCGCAAAGTTCGGCCGGTCTCATTCCGACTTCTATATTTCTTTGAAATGTTCGAACGGCTGTTTGCAGTTGTTGCAATAGTGCAGCGATTTGCAGGCGGTCGATCCGAATTCGCTTCTCACCTCGGTATCATGGGATTCGCAAAAAGGACACGCAAGACTCTGACGTATGGTCGGAAGGATCACGATCACTCCATGTGCGGATCTTCCCGGCGGCGCGATCCCGTTGATTTTGAGCTTTAGTTTGGCGGAATCGGTCAACCACTCCGTTGTCCATGCGGGAGAGTACACGGTGTTGACAAGAACATCTTCAAACCCTTCATTCTTCAGCGCCGCAATGATATCGTCCTCGATCGCTCTCATGGCTGGGCAGCCCGAGTAGGTCGGCGTGATGTCCACCTGTACAGCTCCTCCGCTGCACTCCGCATTCCTCACGATCCCCATTTCGACGACGTCGAGCGCCGGAATTTCAGGGTCGTGGACTCCCGAGAGAATATTCAGCAGCTCGTCTTTTGAAGGATGGTGCATGATAATTAAAAAATCAAGAATGAAAATTTGAAATTCACGTTCCCGTACTCTGCATCAAGCACTGCCAACCTACCACTTCGCTCCGGGAAACGACCGCGCGACGATCTGCATCTCCGCCAGCATGTGTCCGAGATGCTCGCTGTGCGTTCCGTACCGGCTTACCAGAACTTTCCCGCTGTTGCTTTCCGGAATGGAGAGATGCGCAGCGTCCAAACTTTGGCGGACGACTTCATCCCATTTTTCTTCAATGCCTTCCAACGAGGGGATCATCCCGCCGTCGACCAACGACAGCTCCGTTTCGTCGTAGGAAAAAAATTCTTTCGTGAGAGGCCATAGTTCGCTCATCGACGATTGAAGGCGGCGATGGCTCTCATCTGTTCCGTTGCCAAGCCGGAGCATCCATTCTTTCGAATGTCGCAGGTGATAGGTCGCTTCCTTAAACCCTTTTGCTGCTATCCCGGCGAGCTGCTCGATCCTGCTTTCCTGGATCCTTTGCAGAAGGAAGTAATTATAGGTGTCGAATAAGAATTGCCGTGCGATCGTCGCCGCGAAATCGATGTTTGGCTGCTCGACCAGGCGGATGTTTGTGAATTGCGTTGCCTCCCGGAAATATGCGAGGTCATCCTCAGTTCTCCCTTTTCCCTCGGTTTCGCCCGCCAAATGCAGAAAAGCTGCCGCCTGTCCGATCTCGTCCAGGGCAATATTGGTGAGCGCAATGTCCTCCTCAAGCACCGGGGCATGTCCGCACCACTCGGAAAGGCGGTGCCCAAGCACTAAACGGTCGTCCCCGAGCCGCAGCAAAAAATTTGCCAGATGTTGCTGAGTGAGGAAGTCGATATCCATCAGAATCCTTTGACCGCTTTCGGAATTTTATAGAACTGAGGATGCCGGTAGACCTTATCGTCGGCCGGGTCGAAGAACGGATGGATATCGGACGGACTCGTCGCCGTGATCGCTTGGGACGGGACCACCCAGATGCTCACGACGCTTCCGCGGCGCGCGTAGACATCGCGTGCATTCTGGAGGGCCAGCTCGGCGTCCGCGGCGTGGACGCTTCCGGCATGTTCATGCGGGGCGCCGGTCTCGCTCTGGAGAAAGACTTCCCACAATTGGCCTTCAGTATCGCTCTGTTGTGTGTTTTCAGCCATGACGGTTATTACGGTTTTCTGCGCAGGCAGATGTTATGTTCTCGATATCCGGCGGCAAATGAATTCCCCCGTGCCGATCGGCACTGTCAAACAATCGAACCTCTTATCAGCTGTCGCAGCATCCATCATCGGTTTGACCCCGTCACGATGACTGATCGCATTGTCGGCGACCAGCAGTCCGTTCTCCATCAGCTTCGGTGCGACTGCCTTGAAGCATTCCAGGTACACTTCTTTCTCGGCGTCCAGGAAACAAAAGGAAATTTTCTTTATTGCATCGCAGTGCGAAAGAAAGTCGCCTTCGATCAACTCGACGTATTTCTCGGATCCCGTCATCCTGAATGTCTCTTTCGCAAGCTTTACTTTTTCGGGGAGGATCTCGAACGTTTTTATTCTCACGCCGATCTCTTTTGCGGCCAGCGAAAGCCAGAGCGTTGAATACCCCGCGCTGGTGCCGATCTCTATGAACTCTCCGTCGCGCGAGCACTTTGCCGCCAGGGTAGCGATGAATTTTCCCGTCTCCGGCGGAATTTGCCGGAGCCGCCTCGCCTGTGCCGTCCCGTCAACCCTGTCCTTTTTATCGATCGCTTCAAGATATTCCATCCGCGAAATGATCGATGGTTCAATCTGTGCAAACATTGTGTTGTCTTATTAAATGGGTGAGCCTGATTGCTTCTTAGCGTAAGCCTCTGCCGCCTCCCGCACCCACGCCCCGTTTGCATCGGCATTTCTGCGGGCGCTCATCCGTTCTTTGTTGCACGGGCCGTTGCCGCGGATCACTTCGTAAAATTCGCTCCAATCGATTTTACCGAAATGCCATGCGCCTTTCTGCTCGTCAAACCGTAGCTCCGGGTCGGGAAGGCTGATGTTGGCGGCTTTCGCCTGGGGGACCGTGATGTCGACAAACCGCTGCCGCAGCTCGTCGTTGCCATGCAGCTTTATTTTCCATCGCAGGAGCTCGGCGCTGTTGGGGGATTCCCCGTCGGGGGGACCGAACATCATCAATGAGGGCCACCACCAGCGGTTCACCGCCTCCTGCACCATTGCTTTCTGCTCCGGCGTACCCGAAGAGAGCGTAACGACGATTTCATATCCTTGCCTCTTATGGAAATTCTCTTCTTTGCAGATGCGCAGGTTTGCGCGGGAGTACGGGCCGTAGGAACATTTTGCCAGCATCGTCTGGTTTACGATCGCGGCGCCGTCGACGAACCAGCCGATCACGCCGATGTCGGCCCACGAGAGGGTCGGGTAGTTGAAAATGTGGGAGTACTTTGCCTTGCCGGCAAGCAGCGCCTCGATCATTTCTCGGCGGCTGACGCCCAGCGTTTCTGCCGCACAGTAGAGGTAGAGTCCGTGGCCTGCTTCATCCTGCACTTTCGCGAGCAAGGCCATTTTTCGCCGCAGGGTCGGAGCCCGGGTGATCCAGTTTCCCTCCGGCAGCATGCCGACGATTTCAGAGTGCGCATGCTGCGAGATCATGCGAACGAGCTGCTGACGGTACCGATCCGGCATCCAGTCTTTCGGCTCGATCTTTTCTCCGCGGGCGATGCGTTCTTCGAAATGTTTAAGCCGTTCGCCGGCCTCGGCTGAGTCGGGCATAATCTGGGGGCTTTTGTTGGGGGTGGCTCTTGCACGAAGCTACTTAATTGGATTTTCAAAAACAAGTTGCCGTTGCCTTTATTGAAGCGTTTAAGTATTATTGTCCCGCAGGCTCTGGAAGTCAGTGAATTCTTCTACATTCTCATCGAAGGTCCATCGGCCATGATCTACTCGGTTGGCATCGTCGGTGCGGGCACAATGGGGACTGGCATCGCCCGCGTTGCCGCGCTCAGCAAGTTCAACGTTGCTCTCTACGATATCAATGAGACGGTCATTCATAACGGCATTGCCCGCATCGCTGCCGGGATGAAGAAAAGCGTCGAGAGGCAACAACTCTCGCAGGAAGAAATGAGCGATGCCCTCTCACGCATTCATCCCCGGACCAAGCTCTCCGACCTGAGCCACTGCGATGTCATCATCGAAGCGGTCCTCGAGGACCTTCGCATAAAGAAAGACCTGTTCCGGCACCTTGACGCGGACGTCAAAGCCGAAACCCTCCTTGCGACGAACACTTCATCACTCTCGGTGACGGCGATCGCTTCGGGAGTGAAAAGGAGCGAGAGGGTTGTCGGACTGCATTTTTTCAACCCCGTTCACCTGATGAAGCTCGTCGAAGTCGTGCAGGGGGCTCAAACATCGGATGAAACGATGCAGCGCGCGATCGAATTCGGCGAAAAACTCGGAAAGACATGTGTGCGCGTGAAAGACACCCCCGGCTTTATCGCGAACCGCGTGGCGCGCCCGTTCTACGGCGAAGCGCTCAGGATCCTGGGAGAAGGGATCGCCTCGGTGGAAGAGATCGACCGCATCGTCAAAGGGGAAGGGGGCTTTTCGATGGGGCCGTTTGAGTTGATGGACCTGATCGGGATCGATGTGAACCTTGCCGTCACACAGTCTGTCTACGAACAATTTTTCAACGATCCGCGATACCGTCCGCATCCGATTCAACGGCAGATGGTCGACGCGGGGAAACTCGGCAAGAAATCAGGAAAAGGTTTCTATAACTATTGAAGACGCCGGTCGCACCAAAAAATCAGCTTTCGGTCCTTATTGTCGGGGATGACCCGCTCGTTGCCGAGTTCTCCGAAATTGCTGCGGCAGCAAAATATGCGGTTGTCCCCCCCGGCAGCATCAAAAACCTGAGGCCGGTCTCCGGGAAAATATCCATTGCCCTCGAACTGAGCAATATCGACCTTGCTCAGAAAAGAAAAAATCTCGAGATGCTGGACAGGTCGCTGCCGGAGACCACGGCGATTCTCAGCTCGTCGGTCAATGTCTCCGTGCTCGATCAGGCGCGGTGGATCATCAGGAACCATCGCCTTGTCGGCATCGCAGCTCTTCCGACATTAGTGAAGAACACCCTCGTCGAGGTTTCTCCTTCGGCATTTACGAGCGAAGCCTCGGTCGATGTCGCGCGCCGATTCTTCGCGTCGGTCAATAAAGAAATAGCGGTTGTGCAGGATCGAGTCGGAATGGTGCTGCCGAGGATCCTCTGCCAGATCATCAACGAGGCGATGTTTGCGGTGCAGCAGGATGTCGCGCTGCCGGAAGCGGTCGATACGGCAATGAAGCTGGGGATGAATTACCCTTCGGGTCCGATCGAATGGGGGGAGAAAATCGGCTTTACGCAGGTGTGCGCGGCGCTCGACGCGCTTCACGCCGATCTCGGCGAAGAACGCTATCGCGTCTGCCCCTTGCTGAAAGAAATCGCGGCAACAGGAAAGTTCTGGGGAAAATGAGATCGTAACGTTGATGCGGTCGGGGCCGCGGGAAAGATTCTAACTTCCTTCCTTCAGTGTCTTCTCGTAGGCCTCTTTGTACAGCCGAATGGCGTTCAGGATCGATTCTGCCACGACTTGCTGGCCGCTCGGGCTTCGAAGGAACATTTCATCTTTTCTGTTCGAAAGGTACCCGGTCTCGACCAGCACGTTCGGCATCGACGCGCCGACCAGCACGTAAAATCCCGCTTGCTTCACTCCATGGCCCGCCTCCGAGAGTTTTTTCCCCATTTCCTCCTCGAGGAAGGAGGCGAACTGTTCGCTCTGCCGGACGTACGCGCTCTGCGCCATCGTGAGGATGATAAAATTTTCATCCGTGATGTCCTGATATCGGTCTTGGAAATCCTGCTCCAAGCGGACGACCGCATTTTCCTTCTGTGCGATCTTGATGGCGTCGTCGGTCTTGCCGGGACGCAGCAGATAGATTTCGAAGCCGTTGGTCGCGGACGGTTTTTGCTCCAGGGAATTGCAGTGGATACTGATGAACAATTTTCCCTGGTTCTCGTTCGCGATCTGCCCGCGCCGATACAACTCGACGAACCTATCGGTCTTCCGCGTGTACACTACTTTGACCTCGGGAAGCTTCTCATCGATCAGCTTGCCCAGCTTCAGGACGATGCCGAGGGTGATGTCCTTTTCGCGGGTTCCGATCGTTCCGAGCGTGCCGGGGTCGTTTCCGCCGTGTCCGGCGTCGAGGACGATGACGTCAAGCTTCCACTTTTTTCGCTGGGTGTCGAGCTGCGTCTGAAGCTTGTCCTGCTGCTCGCCCTCTTTTTTCTTCGCCTCTTCCTGCTGACGTTTTCGCTCGGCGGCGAGTTCTTTCTTCGACGGCGGGGTCGCGGTTTGAACGGAAACAAGAACATCGTTCGTTGTCTCATCCTGAACGATCTCCGATGAGGAAACTTTCTTCCGCAGCTTGAACGCGATCTGCGCGGAGGTCTGCGATTGGACGGCGAGCACCTGTTCGATCACGGAGCCCGGCGCAAGCGTATCGAGCCCGGCGGTATCGGCTCTGACATTCGGCAGAGTGACATACAGCCAGTTCTCATCGCGGATGAATCGGTCCGCGTCTTTGACCTTCACCGATGAGTGGATCCGGATGAGGTAGCCGTTCTTCCTGCTTTCGACCGAAACGCTGCTGACGTCGAAATGCCTGAGTTCTCCGGTCGAATCGAAGCCGGCCAGGCTCATCTCGCGCGCCGTGTCGACGGCGAGCTCCGTCTTGGAGATCGAATTGAACACCGGGAGGAAGGCAAGGAGCGGGGCGTACAGTGTGTCGCCCACGATGTGGGTTGGAACGGACAGCTGGAGCGGCGTCTGCTTTCGCGTCGCATAATCGGTCACGACGATGAACGCGTTCTCAGCCGCGAGTTTGATCTCGGCGGAACTGAGTTTGATCTCCATCTTTTTTGTCGTCGGGTTGTAGAAATAATTCAACCCGAACATGCGGACAAGGTCCGGAAGGGAAATATACCGCACCTCGTTGATCGTCAGCGCCGCGACGTATCTCGATGCTGCCGGGTTTTTGACCACGAAAATTTTCGAACTGTCCTGCTGCTGGGCGAACAGGGAGACACTGTTCAGCACGAAGAAACATCCCGCCACGTACAGCAGCACATGCCGAAAGGTACGATTGTTCATGACCGGTAGTTTGTGAATTGAAGTGGAAGAGGAAAATCAAGCGCCCTCAATTTTGCGATGACCGCCTGAAGCTCGTCCCGGTCCTTGCCGGACACCCTCACCTGTTCATCCATGATCTGCGCCTGCACTTTAAGCTTCGAATCTTTGATCACCTTGACGAGCGCCTTTGCATTGTCCTTGTCGATGCCGACGGTAAGCGTGATCTTCTGCCGCGCCGTCCCGCCGGATGCCTGTTCGACCGCGCCGTACTGCAGCGATTTAAGATGGATTCCCCGTTTGACAAATTTGTTCTGCAGCACGTCGACGACGCTCTTCAGCGTAAATTCGGTGAGCGAGCTGACGGTCACGATTTTTTCTTTTTGATCGAAGTCGATCGTCGACTTGGCGTCCTTCAGATCATACCGCTGCGCCACTTCTTTGCGCGCCTGGTTGAGGGCGTTGTCGACCTCCTGCATATTGACTTCCGAAACGATGTCGAATGAATTCTGCTGTCCCATCAGGGTTTAGTTGTCGAGGCTCTCGATGATAATGTTTCTTTTTTTCAGCTCGGCGATGAGCGGCTCCGCCGGAACGATCTCTTCTGCCGTAAAGACCCCCTTCTCTGAAATTGTCCCGTCAAGCAGCATTTGCGCGATAACGGACGTCGGAAACGAGGTCGTGCGCATCATTGCGGTCATTGAATTTTTTTCATCGAACAGGTCGATGACCCGGTACGAACGCTGTCTCTCTTTGCCCCCCTGCTTTCCGCGGGCCGTTACGAGGATCAGCACGACGTCCGGTTCGTTAAATGTAAGACGTTTTTTAAGCAATTCCAAAAATAATTCGCGCGTCGTGACGAGATTGCTCCCTAGCGCCAGTGGCGTATTTTCAGCAAATCCGATGTCAAACAGCGGTTTTATTTTTTCGCAGTGGCCGGCATACCGGATCGTCTTATATTCGAGCGACTCTACTTTTCCTTCCAACAGGTGAGGGAGGCGGGATGCCCCGCCTCCGGTATGGAATGCTTCCAGGTTCTGGAATGGAGGTGGGAAGGAAAGTTCTTCCACCTCCGTGAGCGATTCTACCGTCATGATTTTTCCTCCGCGAAGGATCGTGGCGGGGAGCGAATATTCTTCGACAAGCCCCTCTGCGGAGAAGACGAGCTGGTAGTTGAAAGGAGGATGAGGATGCTGCGGCAGTCCTCCGACACGAAGCTGCAGAGAATCGACGTTTTCGAATTGACGGAACGCATGCATCGCAAGAATATCGGCAAGCCCCGGAGCGAGACCGCAGTTGACGACGGCGGTGATCTTTGCGTCCGACGCGCGCGAGGCCTCGGCGAGTTGCTGCTGGATGATGCCGTCGTCATGTCCAAGGTCGCAGAAGTGGGCCCCGGCTTTGATGGCCGCTTTCGCAAGGAGCAGGTTGAGATGGAAGGTCACCGCGCTGATGACGACGGAATGCCCCGCCATCAGCCGCACCACGTCATCAAAATTTCGAACGTCTATTCGCTGAGGATGGGCCCGATCCATGTCCAGGGCGCTCGCGGTTTGCCGGGCACGTTCGCCGTCGAGATCGGCGAGGGTCACGGCATAGTGAGGAGAGGAATGGATCAGGTCGTAGGCGATGGCGTTTCCCATTAGCCCGGCCCCGAGCACAAGAAACGGTTTGCGCGTTGGCATATTTTTTGGTCAGGAAGTATTCCGTTGTCGGCGTTATTTCAGGATCTCTCCGGTTTCGCTGCTCCAGAAAAGGAGGTCGAGCTCGTCGATCGGTATGCCGACCTCGCGTGCAAACTTTTGAAAACTTCGCTCCACGGAGAGGTATTTCTTTTTTGTCAATGTTCTGGGAAGCGACCTGATCGCTCCGAACCTTTTCAGGTTTTTCAGAATGTGGCGGTCGAGAATTGCGAGACCGTCGTTCAGCCCGACATTCCTCAAAAAATGGGTCGCCTCTTTATAGCCTAACCCTTTCACATTCTCTGCAAGCCACTTCCTTTTTTCGAACGCCGTTTCCCCGTTTGTGACCGCGCGGAGGATTTCGCCGTACTGTTGTTTCATCGTAACAAGAAGCTTCGCTTTCGTTCTATGGAAACGGATATAATATTCTTTTTGATGGAGGAGGGGTTCGGGGTCGATATCGGCATTTTGAAAATCGCGGTCCATCAGTGTTTTTTGCGCCTTCGCCGCATTGACCGCGCTCGACTGCGGGGTCATGAAACAATAGACAAGCTCGTAAAAATATTTCTCCGGCGGGACCGCCCGAAAATCTTCAAGCCGGCGCTGAATTGCCGGCGCGATTTTTTTATGATCCTGCCGCAAAAGATCGAGAGGTTTATACCGGGGGGTTATTGAGCGATGCATACGGTCTTCTTTTCCCCGTTCCCTCGGATCGCGATCAGGGTTTCCCGCTCCATCGTTTTCAACAGTTCGGTCAGCCATCGCAGATCATCGGGATGGAATTGATGGACTACCCGCTCCGCCAGACGCCGCGGCGTCAGCGGTTCTTCATGAAGCGCTTTCAAAATTCTCCCTCTGTAAATACGCCTCGGAATTCCTTTGAAGGACGGCTCCGGTTTTTTGACGCTCGGAGTCTTTTTCGTAAAAGCTCTGGCGTGGGAGGATTTACACGCCGTTGTTACAGGACACGTTCCGCACCGCGGGTTTCTCGCCGTGCAGACGAGAGCGCCGAGATCCATAAGCGCCTGGTTCCATTCGGCGACATCTTTTTTGGGCAAATACGCTTGGGCTATCGACCAGACAGTATCTTCCGGTTTGATGTCGGTTGACGAACGGACCTTCCAAAAAACGCGGCTGAAGATGCGCCGGATGTTCACATCGACCACCGGAACGGAAGCGCCGAACGCGAAGCAGGCAACGGCATGTGCCGTGTATCTCCCCACACCGGGGAGATCGCAAAGTTCTTCGACGGTTCGGGGTAGTCTTCCTTTCGATGTAGCGGCCAGCTGCTTTGCAAGAGCATGAAGGCGGAGTGCACGGCTGTTGTAGCCGAGTCCGGACCATTGGCGCAAAACGTCAGCTTTGGACGCTTTTGCCAGATGTGATATTGTAGGAAATTTCTTCAGCCAGGATGAGTAGAAGAGGGCGACCCGGCTCACTTGAGTCTGCTGGGCCATGATCTCCGAGAGGAGAATCCGGTACGGATCTCGTGTCGTTCGCCAGGGGAGTCCGCGGCGGTTCTTCTTGTACCAGGAAAGAATTTTCGGATGAAGGAAACGGGGGTTCAAAGAGAACGCTCGCTCAAAATGTGCGGATCAACGGGATGCCGTGCCGTTCGGGAATGTTCCGTTCTGGCTTCTTATTTTTTCGACCACTTCCTTATTTCCATCCAACATGTCGACCGTGTTCAGTCCGGCGCTGTGGATCCACCGGACCTGCTCAAAGACATTGTTGCGCATTGTCCCGGAGAATGAAGGGATATGATGGTAGTAGACCTCGAATGAACCGGAATCGGGGTAATCCCATTGCTGGCGGAAGAATTCTGTCCCGACATTCGCCTCGATCGAAAGTTCTTCGCGGAGCTCTCTCCGGAGGCATTGTTCTGCCGATTCTCCTTCCTCGAATTTCCCCCCCGGAAATTCCCACTTCAGCGGATACCGCGAAGTTTTTTTCCGCTGGCAGACGAGGATTTGTGAACCGAGCGTAATGATCCCGACCGCGACTTTTATCATGCGAAGAATATAAAAAGATGGTCGATGAAAGACAATGTTCGGGAGGGAGTTGACTTTTCTTCAACGCCGGCGTATATTAAACACAGAATTCGTTCTTTGAACTGAAAATCGTTAGGGGTGTTTCGCCTCGGGCGAATCTGAGAATATACCCTACAACGATCCCGCTGTTCGCGCGGGATAGATATACCTGATCTGGATAATGCCAGCGTAGGAAAAACGATGACATAGTATTTTGAAGCCGTTGCTGATGCATTCCATTTCAGCAGCGGCTTTTTTATTTCACAAAAGACAAGCGGAGGATCTTCATCGTGGACGACCGATCGGAAATATTTGCCCTGAGCAGAAAAACGATCATCATGCTCTTGTTGTTTGCCGGAACACAGCTTCTCTTCTCCCAGGATGGGAAGGAGCGGGATACGGTGAAGTATACGCTCGCTCCCGTACTTGTCACGGCGACCGAAGCAAAAGAGCGTGAGACGCCGGTGACCTTCACAAACCTGGGCAAGGGGCTGATCCAGGAACGATATTCGATGCAGGATGTCCCGGTGCTGCTCGCCCAGCTTCCCTCGATGATCTCTTTTTCGGACGGAGGGAACGGGATCGGCTATAACTATGTCACCCTGCGCGGTTTCGACCAATCCCGGCTCTCCGTGATGATCAACGGAATCCCGCAGAACGACCCCGAGGACCACGGCATGTACTGGCTCGACGTTTCGGACCTTCTCGCGAGCGCATCGAACGTACAGGTGCAGCGCGGCGCGGGGAGCGCCTTCTACGGTCCGCCGGCGATCGGCGGGTCGATCAACGTCATCACCAACCCATTCGAGCCGAAGCCGTACGTGAAGTTTGAAAGTATGTTCGGCTTCCAGCAGTACAGCGACAGCAGCGAAGCGCTCCCGATGACGATGAAGAAGCTTTCCGCCTCGTT
Source organism: Bacteroidota bacterium (assembly GCA_035506275.1). Classification (NCBI taxonomy): domain Bacteria; kingdom Pseudomonadati; phylum Bacteroidota; species Bacteroidota bacterium. The sequence goes on along the minus strand of DATJPT010000017.1, from coordinate 121,863 downwards.
CAACTCCGGTTTGGTGGACAACAAATATATGCTCTACGGCAAGCTGGGCGAGATCAACTCCGACGGATACAGGCAGCATGCGGGAGCAACGTTGGATTCGTATTTCTTCGGGGCGCTCCTGCTCGGGGAGAACACGACGACCCGGATCCATTTCTTCGGCGGCCCGCTCCAGGATCAGCTGGTCTACAACGGCTTGCCGAAATCGTACAACGGCAGTTACGTTCTTCGCAGGATGAACATCAACGACGAAGGGTTGATCCGCCAGCCGGAAGAGAACGAGCAGTTCACCCAGCCGCACTATGAGATCCTGAACGAATGGAAAATCTCGGAGACGCAAAAACTGAGCAACACGTTGTTCTTCTACGAAGGGCACGGATGGTTCGACTTCGACGAGTACGGCGACACGACGACGTTTCGCATCGACCAGGCACACGGGTTTCATCCGACGCAGGATATCTCGACCGCGCTCGTGCGGGCGGGCATCGACCTTGCACAATGGGGATGGCTGCCGCGGTATGAGTTGACGCACGACAACGGCGAACTGACGATCGGCGCGGAATTCCGATTGCACAAAGGAACGCACTGGGGACAGATCATCGGGGCCGACAGCCTTCCGGCGAACTACGACGTCAGCTACCGGTTCTACCAGTACGACGCGGAAAAATACATGGCATCCCTCTACGCCGCCGACATCTACCGCATCCAGGAAAATCTATCGTTGATGGCGAACGTGCAGTTTGCTTTCAACGAATACAGAATCTATAACGAGGAGTTCCTGGATAATTCATTCAGCTACCCGTATTATTTTCTCAACCCCCGATTCGGCGTTAACTATAATATCACCGATACCTGGAACATGTATGTTTCCGTCGCCTACACGTCCCACGAACCTCCGTTGAGCAACCTCTACGACGCCGAGAATGCAGCCTACGACCCGACCATCGTTCCGCAATTCGAAACGAAAGTGGTCAACGGCGATACCGTCTATGATTATACCAAGCCGCTCGTGAAGCCCGAGCAGCTGCTCGACTTCGAGCTTGGCGCAGGATACAGATCGGGCGGTCTCACCGGCACGGTCAACGTCTACTGGATGGAGTTTACGAACGAGCTGGTCCCGAACGGCAAGCTCAACAGGTTCGGCATTCCGATCGTCGGCAACGCCGACCGGACGCGCCATATCGGTTTCGAGGTGGACGGAGCAGTGCGGCTGCCGTATTCGTTCTCGCTGAGCGGCAACGCGTCGCTGTCATCCAATAAAATTGTCAGGGAGACGGTGCTCAACACCGATTCAACGGGCGCCGTCTACGCGACAAAATTGGACGGCAATCCGATCGGGGGATTTCCCGGCGTTATGGGGAATCTCTTCCTGAATTATCAATCCGAACGGTTGACCGCTTCGCTCTCCGTCAAGTATGTCGGTGCGTTTTATACCGACGACTTCAAAATCGAGGATGATAAGAACGATGCCTACACGGTCCTGAACCTGGAAGCATTGTACAAGCTGCCGTCCATTGCGGCCGCCGGCGTGACACTTCGCGGAGAGATCCGTAACTTGTTGAATACGCTCTACACGCAAACCGGCGCGGGCGATCTGTTCTTTCCGGCCGCCGAACGAAATTTTGTGGTCGGACTTGCGGTCCAATTCTAACGTTCACTGATGTGATGAAAAAGAAACGCAGCGCAATTATTATCTGCAACGGTGAGGTTCTCCCCAAGAAGGCCATGCGCCCGTTGCTGAACGGGAAGCCGTTCATCGTCTGCGCTGACGGAGGGGCCAACAAGGCGAGAAAACTCGGAATCCGCCCCGACGTCATTATCGGCGATCTGGATTCGATCTCGCCGGCTACGAAGAGATATTATTCCCGCGTGAAGACGATCCGCGTTCCTAGCCAGTACAGCACGGACCTGGAAAAAGCGCTGGACTACCTGGTTGAAAACCGCTATCAAGATGCAGTTGTCGTCGGCGCAACCGGCGGGAGACCGGATCACTCGTTGTCAAATCTCAGCATTCTAAAAAAATACTGTGAACGGATCCGCCTGGTCTTTTCCGATCCCCTCTGTGACATTCATCTCATAGGCCGGAAAATAATTTTTGATTCACCCATCGGCGCGATCATATCGCTCCTTCCCCTTGGCCGCTGCGGCGGCATAACGACAAAGGGACTTAAATATCCTTTGCGCAACGAGCCGCTTGAATTAGGCGTTCGTGAAGGAACCAGCAATGCCGTCGTTTCTTCTCCCGTAAGCATCACCGTGCAGCATGGAAGCCTGCTGCTCTTTATTGTCAAAAACAAGCAACCTCTTTCTCATCGTTAGTTGTTCATTGTCAATTGCCAGCTGCTGACTGACTTTGGTTTCTTTCTCCTTCATCGACATATTGCTCATCCTCCTCTATTTTTCCGTCGTCGTCTATATCGGCGTTCGGTCGGCGCGCAAGGAAAGGACGGAGGCCGAAGAGTATCTTCTTGCGAGCCGTTCTCTGACGCTGCCGGTATTCGTCGCTACGCTTGTTTCGACGTGGTACGGCGGAATATTGGGAGTCGGCGAATATTCGTACCAGTACGGGATCTCCAACTGGTTTGTCTTCGGTGTCCCGTATTATTTTTTTGCCCTTGTCTTTGCGTTCGTCCTGGCAAAACGGACGCGGGCGACGAACCTCATCACCATACCGGACAAGCTGTACGATGCGTACGACGCGAAAACCTCGCTGCTCGGCGCGTTCCTCACCTTTTTTCTTATTTCCCCCGCGCCGTACGCACTGATGCTCGGGATCCTGGTGCAGTTGATCTTCGGTATCGGTCTGACCGCGAGCGTTCTCATCAGCACGTTTCTCACCGTCTGCTATTTGTACGTCGGCGGCTTCAGGTCGGATGTCAACACGAACATCGCCGAGTTCATTCTGATGTTTGCCGGCTTTGCGATCATATTGCCGTTCTCGTACGCCAAATTCGGCGGGTTGGAATTTCTTAAGCAGAATTTGCCGCCGCTCCATCTGACGTGGCACGGGGGCAATTCGCTCCAATTTATCATCGTCTGGTTCTTCATCGCTCTCTGGACGCTCGTCGATCCGGCGTTCCATCAGCGATGCTACGCCGCTAAGGACGGCGCGACCGCGCAGCGGGGGATCATTCTTTCAACGCTCTGCTGGTTCGTGTTCGATTTCTGTACGAGCACCGCAGGCCTGTACGCCCGCGCAGCGCTGCCGCATCTTCAGCAGCCGATGTTTTCGTACCCGATGCTTGCCGAGATCACGCTGCCGTCGGTTGCAAAGGGAGTGTTCTACATCGGCATGCTCGCAACGATCATGTCGACGTTGAGCAGCCTTACGTTCATCGGCGCGTCGACGATCGGCAACGACATTGTCGGGCGCCTCTTGTCGGCGGAAAAGAACGAACTCCGGGAAGCGGCGGTCACGCTTTGGACAAAAATCGGGCTTGTCGTTACGGCAGTCTTTGCCGTGGCCCTGGCGTTGTGGATTCCTTCGGCCGTCAAACTCTGGTACGTCATCGGTACGGCGATTATTCCGGGATTGCTGGTTCCGTTGATGGCGAGCTATTTCGATACGCTGAAAATTCCGGCGCCGTTCGCCTTCGCCGCCATGCTTGCCGGCTGGGGCGTATCGACCGTGTGGCTGGTCTGCGGACAGCTGGCGGGAGGAGAATATTTCTTCTCCATCGAACCGATGTATCCCGGATTATTTCTTTCGGTGGCAATATGGGGGGCGGGGAGGGTGTCCGTTTTGCGCAGGCGGGCGGAAGGGGGGTAACGCCCTCATTCCTGCAGAACGCGCGAAACACATTCGAGGATTTCATCGATGCGAAACGGTTTGTGGATGATATTTTTCACTCCGCGGCGGAGCATCCCGTTTCGCGAACCCTCCTCGAGGTACCCCGTCATGAAGACCATTTTCACCTCGGGGTTAATCTCAACGAGCTTGCCGAAGACCTCCTCTCCCCCCATCAACGGCATTCCCAGGTCCGAGATCACCATGTCGATGCGGTCGCACTGCGATTGATACTTTTTAACAGCCTCGATTCCGTTGGATGCGGTGATGACATTGTACTCTTTACCTTCCAAGATCTCCTTCAGCATTTCACGCAGCCCCGCTTCGTCGTCTACCACAAGAATTGTCGAAGGACGTCCCTCGCGGCTTCTCCCCGAAACGTGACCGATACTCGTATTGTTTGCCGAACCCTTGATCTGGGCATTCACCAGCGGGAAAAAGAGGGAGATCGTCGTCCCCTGTCCGACGGTGCTTACGACATCGATAAGGCCGTGATGGTTCTGCGAAATTCCGTGGACGATCGAGAGCCCCAGCCCCGTCCCTTTTCCCCGGCCTTTCGTGGAGAAGAACGGCTCGAAAATCCGGGAAACGGTCTCTTCGCTCATTCCTGTGCCGTTGTCCGTGATGCTGACCACGACATAGTTCTCCCGCTGAACTTGCGGAAATTTTCTTTGCAGCTCTTCGGGGGAGACGGTTGCGACACGGAAAATGATCGTTCCGTTGACAGATTTCGATTCGATGGCGTCGCGGGAATTCAACGCAAGGTTCAGAAGGGCCTGATGAAGCTGGTCCGAATCGCCGAGGATCACCGCGTCGCTCGTCTCGATTTCCGACCGGATGGAAATGAATTTCGGCAGCGTATGTTCGAGCAGCTTCTGCACTTCAAGCACCACCGGCGCGACAGGCATCGGCTTGAGCTTCCCTTTTTCCGAGCGGGCAAAGAGGAGAAGCTGTTTGGCGATCGCCGCTCCGCGCTCCGCGGCGGTGGCGACCATGTCGGCGTAGCGCTGAAGCGTCTTGTCGTCCCTGGTCTTTTCCTTCAGCATTTCAGCCGAGGTGAGGATCATCGAAAGGACATTGTTGAAATCGTGCGCGATGCCGCCGGCAAGAACGCCGATCGATTCCATCTTTTGTGCATGGAGGAGCTGGCTTTCCAGTAATTTTCTTTCGCTGATGTCGCGGAAGACGCTCAACAGCATTTTGTTGTTGGCCCCGAAGACGATGAACGAGTTTGAGATCTCGACCGGGATTTCATCTCCATCCCATAACGCGATATCGCCGATAAAGCGGGGGGGGACCGTCTCGGACTCAAATTCCCGCCGATATTCTTCGAGCCCCTCCGACCGCTGGTCGGAATGGTACGTGACGGAAAGAAATTCTCCCACGAGCTTCTCCTGCGGCAGCTTCACGATCTTGCTGAACGCAGAATTGACCATCACGATTCTTCCATCTTTATCGGTCAGCCTCATCCCGTCCGCCGAATGATCCCACATGGCGCGGAAGCGCTCTTCGTCCGCTTTCCGCTGGATGGCCGTGGCGATCTGCTGCGACACGAACGTGAGGATTTCGCGCTCTTTTTCGCCGTAGCGGACGGATTCCGTGTAGCTCTGCACAACGATCGCGCCGAAGGTCGCCTCGCCCGATTTCAGCGGCACGCCAAGCCAGTCGATCGACGGAGCGCCGATCGACTCCACCTCGTCTTCGTGCAGCAGCAGCTGGAATACGTCCGGCGAGGCGAGCAGCGGCTGGCCGGTACGCAAAACATACTCGGTCAATCCTTTCCCGAGCTTTTTGGGACTCGGCTGCGGGTCGACTTCGTCGACGAAATACGGGAAACTGAGAATTTGCGTCGACGCATCGTACAGGGCGATGTAGAAATTCTTTGCCGACATCAGCTCGTTGATGATCGAATGCACGGAAGAATAAAAATCCTGGAGGTCGACGGTGGAATGCGTTTTCTCGGCGATGCGGTACAGCGCGGATTGCAGGGCTTCGGCCCGCTTTCGATCCTGGATGCTCGTCACCGCGCCGAGCGTGCCGACGATCTTCCCGTCGGTGTCCATGTACGGCGTCGCATTGATTTCCACCCACAGCTGCGATCCGTCCTTCCGCGTGATGAACACTTCATACCGTTCGAGCTTGCCGAGGAGCCGGTCTTTGTTCCTCGTTTTCATCGCGTCCCATTTCTCCTGCGGGAGCAGGAGGGTGTACGCGCGCCTGCCGATCATTTCTTCCGGCGCGTATCCGCACAGGTCCGCCATCCGTGAATTGATGTAGACCACCTTGTCGTCCACATCCGTGATGAGGACGCCTTCGCCGAGGCTTTCAACGACGGTGCGGAATTTCGACTCCGATTCGAGCAGCGTCGCTTCGGCACGTTTGCGGTCGGTGATGTCGAGAAGGGTTCCATGGATCGCCGGTTTTCCGTTGTAAATGGTGCGGGAGCCGTAGACCTCCACATCGATCTTCGTCCCGTCCTTCTTTAGTCCGACAAAGGAATAATTCATCGGCTCGCCGTTGTTGTCGAGCCTCTTGCGCACATTTTCGGAAACCGTTTCGCGCGATTCGGGAGCGATAAAATCGAGCATCGGCCTTCCGAACAATTCATCACGCGTATACCCGAAGATCTCGGCGATGCGCTCGTTCACGAATTTCAATTCTCCGTCCTGAATGAGATAGACCCCGACCAGCGCTTTCTCGACAAGGCTCGAGTACCGTTCGGAAAGCTGCGGAACCAGGGACCGCACGAGGCGGTAATTGCCGATCAAGAGGAGGAACATTCCGATCGTCAAACCGAAATAGCCGGTGATGAACCCGATCCTTGTCGAGATGACGTCATTCCACGGCTCGGGGAGAATGTTGCTGTGATACAGAGAGTCGAGAATGATGTTGAGGTACACGAGGGCGAAGCCGGCGGTGATGAGGCGAAAACCCTTCAGCGTGTGCCGGACGATCAGCGTCCGGAGCACCAGAAGGAATCCGACGGCTCCGAATAACAGGAGAAGAAACTGTATGAAACTGAAGAGGTGCATTGCTGCCGATTGCCGGATGTTAATTGGTGTCCAGGATCAGCGGAAGGCCGTCTTGGCATGCGCCGATCGCTTTGGGCGGCAGGCAAGATCTGCCGCTGCCGAAATGTTGAGCATGGTGACAAATCCCATAGAATTTCCTGATCGGATGAAGGGAAAGCTACTCGAGAACCAGAACGTCGAAAACATTGGAATCTGTGGGATGCAGTTTGCCGCCGCCGGTCCACGCGTCGCCCCGGCGGTCGACCGTGCGGAATTCGCCGATGCCGGCGCCGCCATGGTCATCCTGTGCGCCGACGAGGATCGTCATCTTCCAATCCGCCGTCGGCTTCCCAAGGTACTCAAGGGGAAGACTAAACTCAATCGCTTTTCGTTCAACGCTGCCGATCGGATTTCTTTCGTCCCCGGAGCGAGGAATGTACTCGCACAGCACGGCTCCGTTAGCGTCGGCCACGCGGATGCCGCCGCCGACAGTGATAAGGCGGTCGAAACGGTAGCGCTCCCCGACGGTGAAGTGTGAATTGCCGCCCACCGAGGTCGCTCCGCTGTCCCCGCGATGGATGGCGATGGCGGCGATGGTAAGCTGAAATCCGTACTCCGGATGCCAGCCGGGGTTCGCCAGGTCACGGAAGAGGAGCGTGAAATATGCATTCGCCGAATCTGTCTTTACCGTTGCGCGGACGATGTCGAGGATCCCCGGCTTGAAGTTTGGGTCCGCAGGATAACTGTACGTTCCAGAATCGCCGCGATCGTCGCCCGCGGGATCGTCCTTGTCGAACAAAATTTTCGCGCCATTATTTTTCTTGCGCACCTCATCCAATGAAAGGACCGGATACGACGGAACGCGGAAGACGGGGAGGCGGGGGTTGAACTCGGGTTGCGCCAGCGCGAGGTCGGCGAATTCCGCTCTCGGCGAAAAATCGGGGAGGTACCAGACCGGCTTGTCATGCGACGACGAGGCGATCGTGCTGTCGTGGTACACTGTGAACGCTTCCTTCGAATGCGCGATCGTCAGCGTTTCGGCCGGCGTCAGCGTCGTGTTGATGTATGCCGCGTCGCCGCTATGATAGACCCATAAATAACTGACGTCGTAATCGCGGGGAAGCGAATCCGCTTTCACTGTGACCCTGACCGAGTCCCCGATCCATTCGTATCGGGCGTTGATGCGCGCATTGCCGGCGCGGAAACGGCACTGCACATTCTTCAACCCGGTCGGGAGCTTGGGATTGATGCGAAGGGCATGAGCCGTCACATCGACGCCGATGCCAAGATAATCCTGGTAAAAACTGCGGATGAATTCTGCAAGGCTCCACGCCTGAGAAAAGGCTCCGGAGAGCCGAGGTTCTGTTTCGCCGGCCCGCGGCTGTGCATCGAGGAGCTCCGACAACGTCCCGACACAGCCGCGATGGAGGATCTGGCGGACCATGTTTTTCGTGATGCGGAACGTCAGATCTTCTTCGTCGTTTCTTGTGAGCGCATAGATCGCATGACCGTTCAACCATGTCCAGACGATGCCGTTGTGATACGCCGCATCCTGCACGTATGCCGGCTCGTAGTGATGGTATGGATGGAAGTTCGTATCTGATTGCGACAAGGTGCCGACGCCGTATTCATAGACGAGGTTTGAGGTCACCGTCTTGACCATCGCTTCGCGGATGTCTTCCGAATTGACGATGTCTATGCAGAAGAGCTGGTTCGGCCGTAATTCCCGCGACGGAGTTCCGTCGGCGTTCAGGTGGTCGTAGACAAGGTTATGCTCTCTGTCGACGAAGTAGATGTTGAAATTCTTTTCCACTTTGTCGGCCAGCGATTTCCATTTTCCCGCCAAATGATATTCGGTCAGGTATTCCGCTTCGAATGAGCCGATGAGCAGCTGATAGTACCAGAGCGCCTGAATTTCGCACGCGCGATTGCCGCGGGGAGACCAGGGACCGTCCGGCCCGACCGCATCCATCCATGACTCGGCATCCCCGTGCGTCAAAAATCCGAGCGTATCGGTGTGGTACTTGACCGTTCCCTCGATCGATCGTTTGACAACGGGGAAAAGTTCTCGGATAAGAGCCGTATCGTTGGAATATTTGACGTAGTCGTACATCTGTTTGATGAACCAGGGGGTTCCGTCTGCGGTGTTGTACGCGATCGATGTTGTCGTCACGATGTTGGGAATCCGGCCGTAGTTCGGGTTCGCTGAGTCTTTTTCCTGAAAGCGCGCGAAGGAGAGGAGGATGTTGCGCGCGTCGGCGAAATTTCCCGTCACGAAGGTCGCTCCGGGAAGCGCAATGAATGAATCGCGCCCCCAGTAATCGTTGAACCAGGGGAGTCCGGCAAAAATACCTTTCACCGGGACTCCGGACTGTGATTGATTCATGATGAGCGCGTCGAGCGAAAGCTTCGCCCACATGACGGCTCGATCGAGCTCAGCATCGTTGGTCTTCAAGTATGATTCCTGAAGGATTTTTTCCATCCTCTGTTTGCGTGCGGCCACGAGCTTCGCAGCGTTCCTGAGGACGAGAGCGCAGAGCCTGCGCACTTCGTCTTGAGAAGATGCTGCGGCTACGACGAAAAGAACGTGTGATTGACCGTGTTTTGCGCCCAAGGCGATCCATGTTGGAACGGCGTTGCCGGCCGTTTCGGATTTCTTTTCCCAAAAGGCGATGCCGCTTGCCGGCGTGTCTTCCTTTTCAAATCCGGGAGCCGGAGAAATCTCCACAGATGGTTTCCCCTTCTGAATTCCATGATAGCTGCATTCAACAAGCAGTGCATTAACGCTGTCGAGGAATGTGAAGCGCTCTTCTGTTCCGTCCGTGTATTTTCTGACCAGCTGATAGGGGAAGACGGTGGTCGTCGCAGCGGTCCGGTCGAGAAGCGTGCCGTTCAGTTCGACGGCATAGTCGTTGAGGATCTTTTGTTGATTCACAAACCAGCCCTGCCATCCGCCGGCGTTTTGAGCGTTTACTTCGCCATAGTATGTCCCCGCTTGCTTGTTCGTGTACGCGAACTGGCGTGATGGTCCGGTAACGGTGATGCCGATCTCGTCAACGAGAGGCGTTCCGGCAGCGACGACATTGTTCAGGACGGCAAATAACAGAAAAGAGAACGGCTTATTCATCGTGCATCAATTCGCTGTTAGAAAATGACGGCGCACCCCCCGGGCGAGATATGTTTCCGCATTGCTCATCGCTGCTTCGGCGGAAACATTCTCCGGCGATATCTGAATGAGCTGAGCGAGTCCGAGTTTTTGTTTGAGGGAGATCTTGTCTCCGGCAACGCTTCCGGCAAAAGCATGGACGGGTTTGTTGAATTTTCTTGCGCGCCGGGCGATCCCGTCGATTCCTTTTCCCTGAAGCGTTTGTGAATCGAGCTTTCCTTCAGCGGTGATAACGCAATCGCATTGTCGGAGCAGGTCGTCAAAATGGATCGTATCGAGGATGAATTCGATTCCCGAAGAGATCGTTGCATTGCAAAAAGCGATCAGACCTGCGCCGAGACCGCCGGCGGCGCCGCTTCCCGGATTACGCGACACATCCCGATGAACGGCGTTCTCTATAATAGATGCGTAATGTTCCAATGCTTTGTCAAGCAAACGTGCCTGCTCATCCGTAGCACCTTTTTGCGCGGCAAATGTCAGCGCCGTTCCATGAACTCCGTACAGCGTATTCTTCACATCCGCCAGTCCAATAATCTCTGTATTCTGTATCCTGTCGTCTATATTCTTTGTATCGACATCTTGAAGACCGGCAAGATTAATGCCCCCGTCAGTTAGTTCCATCCTCTTTTCGTCAAAAAATTTCACCCCGAGCGCCCTTGCGCACCCCGCCCCCCCGTCCGTTGTTGCACTTCCTCCCAATCCGACAATGATCTTATTGCATCTGGAATCCATCGCAGCGCGGATCAACTCACCAACGCCATACGTGGTTGCATGTGCCGCATCATATTGATCCGGCCTCAGCAAATGCAGACCGGCGGCCTCGGCCATTTCGATGACTGCCGTTTTTCCGTCGCCGAGAATTCCCCAACGGGCGTTGACGTTCATCGACGCAAGCGGACCACGCACCGATTTCGAATAGATCGTTCCCTTTGTCGCCTGAATAAGGCAATCGAGTGTCCCATTTCCTCCGTCCGCAACAGGGCTGGGAATGCATTCCGCGTCCGGATAAATTTCGTTCAGGGTCCGTGAAATGGTCGCCGCGGCATCGGAAGCTGTCAGAGATCCTTTCAACGCATTCGGCGCGATGAGGAATTTCATGTTCAAAGGTATGAATTTTTGGAGTGAAATTCAGGGGAACAGATCACATCAAATGCTTAGTGGGTGAACATGTTCTTTATGCGCGGTTCAAAGCCGAAGACACCGCTGCCCGTAAAATGGCAGTGTTATCTTTTGAGAGTTCCCCCTCTCGCTCCCAAGCTTAGTTTTGAAGTGGCTTCGGCAACTTGTTTTTCGGCAGAAGGTTTCACTCCGTTCCCAATCGGAGATTGGGAATGAGAGAACCCTTGGCCGAACGCTTCGAATGTGGAACCGTAACAATAGCTGTCAATTGGCCGCATTGATTCTCAATCAATTTTAGCTTACTTTAGTTTGTTTTAATTCGCATACTCGTTAACTAAATAACTTTGCAACGGAGAATGTATGTCGTCAACTATTATTACTGATGTGTGGGCGCGGGAGATCCTCGACTCGCGCGGTAACCCTACTATTGAAGCGGATATCGAACTTGAGGATGGGACTATCGGACGTGCTGCAGTGCCAAGCGGAGCTTCCACCGGCGAGCATGAAGCGGTCGAGCTGCGCGACGGCGACAAGATGCGGTACAACGGCAAAGGCGTTTTGAAGGCGGTCGAGAACGTCAATACGATTATTGCGGACGAAGTGACCGGTTTCGATGCCCAGGATCAGGTCGGCATCGACAAAATGATGATCGAGCTCGACGGAACGCCGACCAAGAGCAAACTTGGCGCGAACGCGATCCTTGCGGTATCGCTCGCCGCGGCAAAAGCGTCGGCTAAATCGCTGAAGGTCCCGCTGTATCGCTATATCGGCGGCTCGAACGCGAAAATTCTCCCGACGCCGATGATGAACATCATCAACGGCGGCAGGCACGCGGACAGCAGCGTCGATTTCCAGGAGTTCATGATCGTCCCCGCCAACGCGCCGAATTTCGCAGAGGCGCTCCGCATGGGGGCGGAGGTGTTCCATGCGCTGAAGGATGTCTTGAAAAAGAGGGGATACAACACCGCGGTCGGCGACGAAGGAGGATTCGCTCCGAGCTTGAAGTCGAACGACGAGGCCCTTGAAGTGATCACGGAAGCGATCACCAAGGCGAAGTATAAAGCGGGTGAGGACGTGTTCATCGCGTTGGATCCGGCGGCGAGCGAAATGTATGAGGACGGGAAGTATCTCTTCTATAAATCGACCAAGAAAAAAGCAACCCGGGAAGAGATGGTGAAGCTCTGGGCGAAATGGGTGAAGGAGTTCCCCATTATTTCCCTTGAGGACGGCATGGCGGAAAATGACTGGGAAGGGTGGAAGATGCTGACCGATGAACTCGGGAAGAAAATTCAGCTCGTCGGAGACGATGTGTTCGTGACCAACGTCGAGTTCCTGAACAAAGGCATCGAAATGGGCGTCGCGAATTCCATCCTCATTAAAGTGAACCAGATCGGCACGCTCACGGAAACGCTCGATTGCATCGAGATGGCGAAGCGGGCCAATTATACCTCCGTGATCAGCCACCGCTCGGGCGAGACCGAAGACGCGACGATCGCCGACATCGCGGTCGCGACCAATGCCGGACAGATCAAAACCGGATCGACGAGCCGGACGGACCGCATCGCGAAATACAACCAGCTCATCCGCATCGAGGAAGAACTCGATTCGAACGGGATGTACGCCGGGCTGGGAGCCTTCAGCAAGAAGATAGGCTAACGCTTCTATCGTATCTCCGGCGGGGCGTTACGCCCACCGCCGGAGTACAAGGAGGTTATCATGCAACGTGCTATTGCGCTGTTGTGTGCAACGCTCCTCCTGTCGTCGTGCGGAAAGAATAATGGTGTGGGGAGCGGAGGATCGGCCGGATATTCAGTGCCGTACCTCGCAAGTGGTACGGAAACGTTTGTCACGACGTCGACGATTAGGGACTCGCTCAACAACATCGTGAACGAGAACGTCGACACCGAGGTTGTCAGGATCGAGGGGGAAGGGGAAACGCTCGGTGGATATTCTGGTTTAACCCGGGTGACGGCGGTCTCGAGCAGTAATAACGTCGGAGAAGAGAACGAATGGTACAAAGCAGACAACGACTCGCTCGTCGATATAGCGTATTCGGGGGCGGGAAGAGTCCCGGTCATTTTGCCAAAGGCAAGAGCGACGAGGGCGCCAAACGTTTCTCCGCTCGGCATTCCCCGCGTCGTCTGGCAGATGATCCTCAGGAAGCTTGGCGATGACAGCATCCTTGTCCGGGATAATCCCCGGGTGGTTCTGCGATACCCATTGACGCCAGGGAGACGCTGGGTCTCCTTCCCGTCTCCTTTTGAAGAAGACCGGCAGGTGGTCGGGAACGAGGTGGTGAGAGTAGGGGCGGGCGCATTCGTCTGCACGAAGATCAGAACGACGGTCAACTTCGGAGGCGATTCGCTCTCACTCGAATGGTTCGACTACGTTGCCTTTGAAGGGCTCGTCCTGAGGACGTTCAGCTTTCCGTCGTATCTTGTGACCACGCAAGCTTCGCCCGACTCGGGGTTCATGGCATCGTACCTCGAGAGAGTTGAGCTTGTTTCGAGGCAGTAGGTCACGGCGGACAATGATCCTGATGCAACATCATTCAATATCTTCTCATTCAAACTCACGATACCATGACTCCTGCAATTAAATTCGGAACAGACGGATGGCGCGGGGTTATCGCCGACGATTACACGCTTGCGAACGTGGCCAAGGTTGCGTTGGCAACCGCGCGCTATTTCAAATCCCACAAGAAGATCAAGAACGGCCTGGTGATCGGCTATGACTCCCGGTTCATGTCGAAAGACTTCGCGCATAAATCCGCCCAGATCATTGCAAGCGCCGGCGTACGAGTGAAGCTCGCAGATAAAATTTCCTCCACGCCGATGACGTCGCTCGGCATCGTGAAAATGAAAGCTGCCGGAGGCGTTGTCATCACCGCAAGCCATAATCCCGCCGAGTACAACGGGTTCAAGATCAAAGGGGACTTCGGCGGCCCGGCGCATCCCGAGATGGTGGCAAAGGTGGAAGAGCTTCTGGCGCCGATCTTGAAGGCGAAAGAACTTCCGCTGAAGGTGAAACCGTTCGACGAGCTCGTCGCGAAGAAAATGATCCAGTTTGTCGACCTGACCTCCCTGTACGTGAAGGATATCGTGAAGAAGGTTGAAGTCGATCTGATCAAAGCGACCCGCATCAAAATTATGTACGACGCGATGTACGGGGCGGGACAGGGAGTGATGGAGCAGATCATTCCGCGCGTCGGCACCATCAGGAACAGCTTTAATCCTTCCTTTGCCGGCGGACACCCCGAGCCGCTCGCCCAAAACCTCGAAGAGCTGAGTTTCGAGGTGAAGGACGGACGCTATAACATCGGCATTGCAACGGACGGCGATGCGGACCGCGTCGGCGCTGTGGACGAAAAAGGAAATTTTGTCGACTCGCACCGCATCTTTGCCATCCTCCTGAAATATCTTGTCGAGCGCAAGCATCTGAAGGGGGAAGTGGCAAAATCGCTTTCCGTCACCGAGTTGATCTCGAGGATGTGCGAGAAGTACGGACTCGTCCTCAACGAGACGCCGGTCGGCTTCAAGTATCTGTGCCGGCTGATGACGGAGAAAAAGATCATCATTGCCGGTGAAGAGAGCGGCGGCCTCGGTGTGATGGGACATCTCCCGGAACGCGACGGAATATTCGTCGGGCTGATGCTCGCCGAGATCATGGCGGTGCGCCGGAAAAAATTGAGCGCGCTCGTTCAGGAATTGTTCGATGAATACGGCGAATATCATTTCGGCAGGATCGACCGCCGCGTGACGGAGGCGGAGAAGAAGAAGATCGCTTCGTTCTATGCTCACCGCCCGAAGAAAATCGGATCGTTCGCGGTTCAGCGCATCGATGAAACCGACGGCTATAAATTTTTCGTGGACAAAGGATGGATCCTCGTCCGGTTCTCGGGAACCGAACCGCTCGTCCGCTTTTACGCTGAAGCAAATTCTCCCGCGAGAATGAAGGCGATGTTGAAAGCCGCCACGGCTGTGTAACCCGCAGGGTGTATGAATTCTTCACGCAGCTACAACTTTTTCTACAACGTCATGCCCGACGGGACGGTGAAACAGATCAATCCGTTCACCGGCACCGAAGTCTGGGCTGTTCCCGGGCGCGGCGACAAGCCGTTGATGAATGAAACGCCCTCGGCCGCAAAGGAGATCGACCGTTCTCTTGAGGGAGCATACTGCAGCTTCTGCGAAACCCGCTATTATGAAGTTCCCCCCGAAAAGGCCCGCCTCGTCAAGGACAACGGAAATTACCGGACGTTGACGCGCGTTCCCCCGGACAAGTATAACGATTCGGTCGCCGAGTTCCGCCGTGTCGGGAATCTCTTCGAGATCGTCACCATCGACTACTGGAAGAAGAACTATAACTACCGGCTCACCAAAGACGCGGCGGCATGGCGGGACGGTTACGTTGCGATCCCGCGCGGCGCCGATCACATCGACTCCATCGTGAACTACAAATTAAAGATGTCCACGAAGTCGGAGCAGGAAGCCCGGCAGCGCCTCCTCTTCAATAAAGAGAATATGATGGATGCGTTCTTTGGCGGCTGCCACGAGCTTATTATTGCGCGCAAGCATTATGCCGGAGGAGCGAAGCACGATACGGAGTTGTTTTCCTCGGGAGAGATGGGGGAAGAGGAGCATTTTCAATACTTCCGGTTCACGGTCGAGGCGATGCGCGACATGCTGACGTATAACCGTTACGTCCGGTATATCAGCGTCTTTCAGAACTGGCTCCGGCCGGCCGGAGCGTCGTTCGACCATCTCCACAAGCAGATCGTTGGTCTGGACGAGTGGGGAAATTCGATGCTGCTCCAGATCCAGATGCTGCGGGACGACCCGAACATCTTCAACGAGCTCGGCGCAAATTTCGCCGCACAGTATAATCTGGTCTTTGCCGAGAACGATTTTGCAGTTGCGAGCGTCGGCATCGGCCACCGCTACCCGACGATCGAAGTATATTCGAAGTCCCAGATGAGCCGTCCGTTTGAACATTCGGATGCAGAACTCCGGGGAGTGAGCAATCTCGTGCACGCGTGCCATGCCGCGATCGGGAGCCAGATCTCCTGCAACGAAGAATGGTATTATACGCCGATCGATGCCGTCTACAAAATGCCGTGGCACATCCTTCTGAAGCTGCGCATCAACGTCCCGGCCGGCTTCGAAGGCGGGACGAGCATCTTCATCAATCCCTTTACACCGATCGACCTTCGCGATAGATTGGTCCCCCGACTGTACGCCTTGCGCGATGCCGGAGCTGTGACCGGCCTCCGCATCGCCGAAGAGTGCCGGCTGAAACCCAACCCGCTTCTCTATTATCTGAAATAAATTCTCACAAAGGGACCGCAGAACCCGCTTTTCATCCGGATTGCCCAATGCTCGAATCGTTCTGGCTTTATCCGTTGTTGTTTTGCACAGGTGCGGCGGCAGGGCTGATCGATTCGATCGCCGGAGGAGGAGGGCTCATAACCCTTCCGGTTGCGCTGGCGATCGGAATGCCGCCGAAGGTCGCGCTCGGAACGAATAAATTTCAGTCGAGCTTCGGAAGCTTCACCGCAACATTTTACTATGTGAAACACAAGATCGTGAGCCTCCGCGAGGCGAAGCTCGGGATCTTTTTTACTCTTGTCGGAGCGGTTGCCGGGGCCTGGGGAGTGGAACAGGTCGATTCATCCGTGCTGAACCGGGTCATTCCTTTTCTCCTTCTTGCCATCGTTGTTTATACCTTTGTGACCCCTCGATTCGGCGAAACCTCCGGCCGGGCCCGCATGTCGGCATCCGCATTTTTTGCGGGCGCCGGATTGGCGCTCGGGTTCTATGACGGCTTTTTCGGTCCCGGCGTCGGCTCTTTTTGGGCGATGGCGCTCGTCTTCGGCCTGGGGATGGACCTCACGCGGGCGACCGGCGCGACGAAACTGATGAACTTCACGAGCAATATCGTATCGTGCATTATTTTTCTCGCCGGGGGATTTGTCTGGCTCGGAGCCGGCTTGGCAATGGCCGCCGGCGAAATTGTCGGAGCGCGGTTCGGCTCGCACATGGTCATCAGAAAGGGAACCGCGATCATCCGTCCCATCTATATATCAATAGTGATCCTGACGATTGCAAAACTGCTGTACAATACGTACAGCCGATGATGTGAGATCGCCATTATCTGCAGTGGACTTCTAAGGAGGCGCCATGGATTCAATTGCTGAACGCTACGTCAAATTAATCCTCAAGATCGGTGTGTACGACCCCGATTACGTCGATGCATATTACGGTCCTGAAGAATGGAAGCCGTCAGGCGATAGCACCGTCAAGAAGGAGAAATTCCCTTTCGAAGAGTTCGATAAAGAAGTACGGTCTCTTTCGGATTCCCTCAAGGTTGTCGATCCTTCGAGCTTCAATCCGATCGAAAAACTCCGTCATTCATCGTTGACGAAACAACTCACCGCGGTACAATGCAGGATCTTACTTCTCAGCGGTGCAACGCTTTCGTTCGACGAAGAGTCGCAGCGGTTGTACGATGCCGTTGCGCCGGCGTTCAGCGAACAGCACTACAAAGAGCTCCTGAAGGAGCTTGACGGACTGCTCTCCGGAACAGGTAACGTTTCGGAGCGGCTTGAGCGGTATAAGCAGTCTTTCGTCATCCCCAAAAACAAACTCGATGCCGTCTTCAAAGCCGCGATTGCGGAGGGGCGCAGGCGGACGCTGGAGCATATTCAGCTTCCGTCGTCCGAGAGTTTTACCGTTGAGTACGTCAACAACAAGCCGTGGAGCGGCTACAATTGGTATAAAGGGAATTGCTTCAGCGTGATCCAGGTGAACACCGATTTGCCGATCTTTATCGACCGGGCCGTCGACCTTGCATGCCATGAAGGATATCCGGGACATCATGTTTACAATATGCTGATGGAGAAAAACCTTTTCCGGGAACGGAAGTGGATGGAGTTTTCTGTCTACCCGCTCTTCAGCCCGCAGTCGCTTATCGCCGAAGGGAGCGCGAATTTCGGCATCGAAGTGGCGCTTCCCGGCAATGACCGCGTGCAGTTTGAACGCGCCGTCCTTTTTCCAGCCGCCGGGCTCGACCCATCGAGGGCGGAAGGGTATTATAAAATTCAATCGGTAAAAGGGAAGCTCGATTACGCGGGAAATGAATCGGCGCGGAATTATCTCGACGGCAAATGGAGCAAAGAAGATGCCGTTGACTGGCTGGTGAACTACGGCCTGTATTCTCCCGAACGTGCGCGGCAAAGGGTAGGGTTCATCGAACGATACAGAAGCTATGTCATCAACTATAATCTGGGGCAGGATATGGTCCGGGCGTACATCGAAAAACGGGGGGGAGATGCAGCGAACCGGCCGGTGCGCTGGAAGCTCTTTGAAGAACTGCTTTCTCAGCCCCACTCGCCGGGCGATCTGCGATGACGAAGAGGGCAAAAATTGCACTGCCCGTGTTTTCAGGTCCGGCTGAAAATCGCGGGCAGAAGAAGAGCGACTTTTTTTCTTAGCGTACCATCCGACCGCTTATTGTTCGTTCCCGGAGAGCGTCGGCGCGGCATTGTAAAGCGTGATGCCCCAATTGAACGGGTCGGAGGGGGGATCGTCGTTCCAATCTTCAAAGCTGTGCGAATCATCGCTCCGGTAATGAACGGAGTATTCGCCCGGTTTCAGGGTAATGGTTCCGTCGAACCGCCGGTTCTTTTGCGCTCCCCCCGCGTTGTCGGTCATTCGGTACGTCATCTCCCACACGGTTTTTCCCGAAGGCTCCTCCTCGATCCATCCATAGTCGTACATCTCGCCGTCGCGTCCTTCGCCCAGCGCATAAATACGGACCTCGGTCTCTTGTTGCAGCGTGAAACTCTTTTGCCTCCGCTCGTCGTCGCCGACGCGAATGATCCGGGCGATGACCGATTTGTTGCTTTGGTCGTCGTACGGTGCGACATCGTTCGCAGCATAGTTGTCGTCCGACGCAAGAACGGTGATGCCCCAATGTTCCTGGTCGTACGGAGGTGCGGCGTTCCAGTCATGATAATTGTGCGATCCATCCGATACATAATAGACCATGTAGCTCCCTTTGTCGAGGTGGATCACCCTGTCGACCATCCGGTTTTTGTCTGCACCGCCGGCATGCTCGGTCTCCCTGTACTTCATTTCCCACACCCGTGCATTTGTCTTGGCGTCGGTAATCCAGCCGTAATCGTACATCTCGCCGTCCTTCCCTTCGCCGATCGCGAGAACGCGCACGTCCATTCCCCGTTTCAGCGTAAATCCTTTCGAACGGTACTCTTTGTCCCGCACGCGCGTCATGTCGACAAGAATGTTTTTTGACGGAAGGTCTTCATAATCGGTGAGCCGTGCGTTCTGTGCCATCTCGGACTTTGCAACGCGCACCGTCATTCCCCAAAACTCAGGGTCGTACGGCGGCGGCGCATTCCATTCATGCGCGGAATGAGAATCGTCCGTGACAAAAAACGCTGCATAGGATCCAGCCGGGAGAGAAATGGTCTCGTTCACCATCCGGTTCTTTCTGTCGCCGCCGGCGTAGTCGAGGTCCTTGTCCTTCATGGTCCAGACGATCGCGCCGGACCTTACGTTCTTGATCCATCCGTAATCGTACGAGCCGTCGTTGCGCAGTTCGCCGAGGGCGTAAATCTTCAGGTCGGTCGGCTTGTCGAGCGTGAAGCCCTGATGCTCATATTGATTGTCCCATAAACCGGACATGGAAAAGAAAGAATTCTTCTTGTAATCGGCTTGTAATTTTTTGACGGCGTCTTCATTCAGGCGGGTTCCTTTTCCGGTCACGACGATCGAAAGGTCCTTGAACTCGCCGGAGAAATTGTCGTCGTCATTCCAATGGAACATCTCATCGCCGAGAAAGTCGATAAGTCCGGAGAGTCCGTTGATGTTGGAAAATGAGAACGGGGACGTGCCGTAATACACCTCGTAGGTTCCTTTGGGAAGGGGGATGTTATCCGTGTACGTTGCAGTCGAGCGGTCCTCGTCACGGCTGGAGGCGTGCCTCATATCCCAAACTTTCTCCCGCGTCTCCGAGTTGAGGATCCAGGCGCGAGTCCACACCGGATGCTTCCGGCCGGATGCGACAACTTTAATGGACACATTCTGGGCCTCGTCAAGGACGAATCCTTCAAACTTCACGTCACGCTTGCGGAAGTTCTGGACCTCGGACAGAATGTTATCGTCGGCCATGCATTGACCGGCCGAGCCGATCAGAAGGGCGAAGAGGGCAAGGGAGAAAATTCTTTTCATCGAAGCGCTCCTTTCCAAAATTTTTTCAAGGCTGCTGGCATCGGTTTGAGGAGAACAGATTGATGTAGTATACGGAAAGAGGAGGATTTTGTTTCTTCGTTCATCGGGGAAATCCCTCCGGCCAGCAGCGAAAGGATTGCATTTCTTCAAGTTTCAAGCTATAATAGTGCCGGAATACCTGCTCCCTCAACCCGCAGGCAGAAAGGGGCCTTATCACCTCATTGACCACCTCGCACCCCCACAACATGTGCCTGATTTGCATTTAGGCTTGGAAGCCGTTTGGACAAAATGGTCTCCATATCTCAACAGCAACAAGCATCAGGTTTTTCGATGAAAAAGGCCTCGTTCGATCTTGAGGCGGAGCAGAGTGATTCAAGCAGATCTTGACGAAGCAAATATCAGGGAGGCTTGCCATGAAAACACGATCGCTATGCAGTTTACTTTTTGTTATCGGCTTCTTCGTCTGTTCACACGGCGCATTTGCCCAGTGGAATATCATTCCCGACTTACGGTTCACCAACATCTATTGCTTTCTTGCGGTGAATGACAGCACGGTCCTCGCCGGCGGCGACAACATGGTGCTGATGAGATCGACGAACGGCGGAACGTCATGGACGAACATTATGGGAAACGGGATCTCTGTCGACACTGTCCTCTCGCTCGGAGAAGGACTGGGATATATCTTCGCGGGGACATTCGGGGTAGAAAGCTTTTACCGCTCT
The DNA here is from genome assembly GCA_035506275.1 of Bacteroidota bacterium. Lineage (NCBI taxonomy): Bacteria > Pseudomonadati > Bacteroidota > Bacteroidota bacterium. The sequence goes on along the minus strand of DATJPT010000017.1, from coordinate 100,810 downwards.
TCCGATCTGGGAAACACATGGAGCGTGGTTAACGCCGGTCTCCCTTCTTCCGCACAGCTGAATGCGTTTACGTTTGTCGGAGGAACTCTTTTCGCCGCGACCGAGCAAGGAGTCTACAGCTCGGCCGACAGCGGCAAGACGTGGCAATCCGATACGGCCGGCCTGGCGTTGTCCCAGCCCGGCCTTGATGGATGGGGAATGGTCGGAATCGCTGTCGCCGGTGGAAGGTTATTTACGATCAAGAACTTTGGAGGGTATGTTTATTCTTCACAGACGGACTCCATCTACTGGAGGCCTATCACCCCGGAGTATTACAATACCGGCTACGCTATGGCGGCGGCAGATACCACCGTGATGATCGCCACCCAGCAAGGGATGTACGTCTATGGCGGAGACACGACCTGGCTGCAGAGAAACAACGGCCTCCCGATTAATGATACAACGCAGGTAATGCGGTGTCTCTTAGCGACATCGGACAGTCTGGTCTTTGCCTCACTCACTTCTTCTTCAACAACCACAGCGGTCCAGGGTCTGTATGTAACTTCCGACATCGGCAAAACATGGCTCCGGGTGAATGATACCGCCTTCTCCGGCGCATCGGTCACCGCGATGACTGCCAACACAAAATATCTTTATGCCGGAACGAGAATGGGAGGATGGAGGATCCCGATGGCTGATGTGATAACTGCGGTGAGCAGCGATCGCCCGCAATTTCCGGGGAAGTACGTTTTGTACCAAAACTATCCGAACCCGTTCAACCCGACGACGGTCATTTCTTACGCTCTTCCGGCCTCTGCATCGGTTTCATTGAGAGTGTACGATCTGCTTGGAAGGGAAGTACAGGTTCTGGTCGATGAACGCCAAGGCGCGGGAGAGCATGCGGTGACGTTCAATGCAGGCGCCTGTGCAAGCGGAGTCTATTTCTACCGGCTTCAGGCGGGTGCCTTCACACAAACAAAAAAGCTCATGATCCTGAAGTGAGTCAGCCGAATGAATGTATGTAAACAATATCATTCCGGTGAGGTTTGGCGTTCGCCGGAATGATGTTGTTTGACAGGCTCAGCCGTCAGCATCCTTCCTTGAATGGCATCTCATCATCGAATTCCATATCTTTGACCAGCCACAATCCCTGACGATTTTTTTTCATTATGAAGCTACTTCTTTCGTACCTCAAACAGTACTGGAAGCTGGTCGCATTCGCTTTGCTTCTCGCGGCGATCAATCAGACTTTTTCTCTCCTCGACCCCCTGATCTTCCGTCATGTGATCGACGAATATGCGACGAGGTTCAAAGAATATACGGCGCAGCAATTTTTCAAGGGGGTCGGGCTGCTGCTAGCCGCCGCGGTCGGTGTGGCGTTTGTTTCGCGGGTTGCAAAGAATTTTCAGGATTATTACATCAACGTCATTACGCAGAAGCTCGGCGCCCAAATTTACACCGACGGATTGAAACACTCGCTCGAGCTTCCGTATTCGGTCTTCGAGGATCAGCGGAGCGGCGAGACGCTCGGAAAGCTGCAGAAGGTCCGGAGCGACGTCGAGCGTTTGATTGCCGCAGCGATCAACATTCTTTTTACAACGCTGGTCGGCGTCATTTTTGTCACCGTTTATGCGTTCAGCGTGCATTGGCTTATCGCTCCCGTCTATTTCTCTACCATTCCTATCCTGGGGATACTGAGTTCGGTGCTGGGCAAGAAGATCAAGACCATCCAAAAAACGATCGTCGCCGAGACCACCGGGCTTGCCGGGGCGACGACCGAATCGCTCCGCAACATCGAGCTGGTGAAAAGCCTGGGACTTGCCAAGCAGGAGATCGAGCGCCTCAACAACACGACGGGAAAGATCCTGAAGCTCGAATTACGGAAGGTCCGCTACCTCCGGAGCCTCAGCTTTATCCAGGGCTCTTCGGTCAATTTTTTGCGGACCTCGATTCTCTTCCTGATGCTCTATCTGATCTATGCCCAGCAGATCACGTTCGGCCAGTTCTTTTCCCTCTGGATCTATTCGTTCTTTATCTTCGGTCCGCTGCAGGAATTGGGGAACGTCATCAATATTTACAGAGAGGCGGAAGTGTCCCTGAATAACTTCGATGCCATTCTGAAGATGCCGACAGAACCGACGCCCGCCAATCCCGTCGTCGTGCCCGGTCTTCAAACGCTTGAATTCAAGAACGTCAGTTTCAAACACCAGACCGCCACCGTGAATGCGTTGAACGAAATTTCGTTCGACGCCCGGCTGGGCGAGACGGTCGCATTCGTTGGTCCTTCAGGTTCGGGCAAAACAACGCTCGTCAAATTACTCGTCGGGCTCTATCCGCCCCAGACAGGACAAATTCTCTATAATGGGAACAGCAGTTTCGATGTCGAGCTGAACCATCTCAGGGAAAAGATCGGCTTCGTCACGCAGGATACTCAGCTCTTTTCCGGAACGATCAGAGAGAACCTTCTTTTCGTCAACCCGAGAGCGGACGACGCGGAATGCATGGAGGTCCTCCGCCAGTCCGCCTGTCAAAGTCTGCTCGCAAGAGCGGATAAAGGCCTGGACACCATGATCGGCGAGGGGGGCGTTAAAGTATCGGGGGGAGAAAAGCAGCGGCTCTCCATCGCCCGCGCGTTGCTCCGGCGGCCGGACCTCCTGGTGTTCGACGAAGCGACGTCGTCGCTCGATTCATTGACAGAGGAAGAAATCACGTCGACGATCAGAGAAATTTCTTCGCGGAAGGATCTGATCACGATCCTCATCGCTCACCGGCTGTCGACGATCATGCACGCCGACAAGATCTTCGTCCTTGAAAAAGGACACATCGTCGAATCGGGAAAGCATCACGACCTTCTCGAGCTGAAAGGGCTGTATTTCGCAATGTGGCGGCAGCAGATCGGAGAACGGGAGGACGGAGCCAGACGCCTCGCGCTCAATGCCGTAAAAAATATCGCAAGAAATTGAATACCTCACGCTGGACTGCAGAATTTTCACATTCCAAGATTGTTGAACTCGTGTTGTTGTCCGTCTCTCCAAGCAAAGGGATCCATCGGTGATCGGAGAAATCAGCGCGCTACTAACGGCGTGCGTCTGGTCGGTCAGTTCCGTCATGTTCGCAGGAGCGATCCGCAGGATCGGCTCGGTGCAGGTCAATGTCGTGCGTCTTGTCATCGCCGCGATCCTGCTCTCTCTAACGATGCTCATCGCAGGGCTTTCTCTGACCCTCACATTCAAACAGTATCTCTACCTAAGCATCAGCGGGTTCATCGGACTAGTCTTCGGCGATACGTTTCTATTTAAGTCGTTTCACGTCAACGGCGCGCGTATCAGCATGCTCATCATGTCGCTCGCTCCGGCGATCAGCGCAGTGCTGGCGTATCTCATTCTTGGAGAATTGCTTTCCATCTGGGGAATCGCGGGGATCGTCGTCACGACGGCGGGAATTGCGCTCGTGGTTGCGTCGAATCAAACAAACGAAGAAGCGAACGTGAAGCTGACAAGAGCCGGACTCCTTTACGGGTCTCTCGGCGCGCTCGGCCAGGGAGCCGGCTTGGTGTTTGCCCGGTTGGCTTTTGTGGAAGGAGATATCAACGGATTCGTTGCCACGTTCATAAGGATCGCGGCCTCGATCGTCATCCTGCTTCCGCTGACACTCGCTACCGGGCGTTTCAAAAATCCGATCGCGGCATTCCGGAAGGACAAGCGCGCATTGATGCTCACCATCGGCGGTGCGATTTTCGGTCCGTACCTCGGAATCACGTTCAGCCTGATCGCGATCATGTACACGAAGGTCGGGATCGCAGCGACGCTGATCGCAACCGTGCCGATCCTCATGCTCCCGCTTGTCCGGATCATTTACAAAGAGAAGCTGACATGGCATGCAATTGCCGGGGCGTGTGTAGCGGTCGGAGGCGTTGCAATTCTCTTTTTGCGGTGAAGCCGCCACCGTATTGCATTTCGAGAAACTAATGCATAATTTTCGCGTCAAGGATACTGCGGAGTCGATTCCTCAACCATTCGCGGGGATAGCCTGAACAAGAAAGTACTTATCGTTGACGACGAAGATTTCCTGCGGAGCTTTTACTCGCATTACTTCGTCAAGAAAGGATTCACCGTCCTCGAAGCGGACAACGGGCTCGACGGCATAACGGTCGCCGAGGCCGAGAAGCCGGATCTTATTCTTCTCGACCTCATTATGCCAGGCATGCACGGGTTCGGTGTCTGCAAGCAGCTTCGCGAGAACCGTGCGTTCGACAAAACGACGATCATTATCACCTCTTCCAAATCCTACAAACCAGACATCGACAAGGCGCTCGAGCTCGGCGCCGACGCGTATGTCATCAAGCCCGTCGAGTTCGACGAGCTCTTCCAGATTTCAACCGAGAAGATGAACAAGCGGATGGGAGGGGGAGCGTGAACGTCCGATTCTGGGGATGCCGCGGATCGATCGCCACGCCCGGCCCGGCGACGCTGAAATACGGCGGCAACACCTCCTGCGTTGAGGTCCGTGCGGGCGGCCACATCCTGGTGTTCGACGCCGGGACGGGAATTCACAGCCTCGGCCTTCAACTTCAGAAGGAATTTTCTTCCCGGCCGATCACGGTCCATATTTTCATCAGCCACACCCATTGGGATCACATCCAGGGATTTCCATTTTTCCTTCCGGCGTACGGACGGCAGAACAAAATCATCATTTACGGTCCGCCGGGAAGAGACAAAACCCTCCGCCAGATCATGCATATGCAGATGGACTCCGACTATTTCCCGGTCGCCATCGGCGACATGAACCCGGGGATCGAAATTGTGGAGGTCGAAGGCCCCATCACGATCGACGATCTTTCCGTTACGAATTTTTATCTGAATCATCCCGCCATGTCGCTGGCGTACCGCGTTTCCGACGGGAAGAAAAGCGTCGTCTATGCGACCGATAACGAGCCGTACCAGTACATCCTCCCCGCGCAGCGAAAGGCAACGCGCCCGACCGGATTCCCGGAATATCTTGACGACAAACTGATCGAGTTTTTGCGGGGAACCGATCTCTACATCGGCGAGGCGCAGTACACACTCGAAGAGTACAAAACAAAGCTCGGTTGGGGGCACTCGCCGATCGAATCGATCGTCGATTTTGCGGTAAAGGGGAATGTCAAGCGTCTCGCCCTCTTTCATCACGACCCGTACCATGACGATGCGTTTGTCGACGGCATGGTCCGTCATGCTCAGGAACTTCTCGCAATGCAGAAGAGTTCGGTCGAATGTTTCGGCGCCCGCGAGGGGCTGGAGGTCGTCCTTTAGGTAAGTACTATTTTTTGAGCGGAGATCCTTTCTTTATTTCGTCACCCCGTCAATCCAATCCCCGATGACTTTCAGCGCTTCGGGATCGACCGTCTCCTCGATCTTTCCGTATTCAAGCGGCGCACCTGTCTCTGCCTTCTGGAAAAGATGATTTAATCCCGGAAGAAGTTTTGCAACGGCATTTTTGTTCCCGCTGGTCTTGAATGCAAATTCCAACCTTTCTACGTTCACTTCCGGAGGAACCTGCAAGTCCTTGCTCCCGTCAAGAGCCAGAACAGGGCATTGTACCTTTTCGAGCGCTGGAAGGGGATCATAAGCAACGAAGAACTTGAACCAGGGGGAGGTCAATTGTCTGACCGCTGCGTTCACGGCATCATGATTGATCGTGCCCACGGAGGCAGAGTCGCCTGACATCGATTCCTCGACCGCAGAACGGATCTTCTGCGCGAGCTTTGCGGTATCGGATTCTTCGCGGATGAGGGAATACAGTATTCGGTTGAGCCGCAGCTCTTTCATGATCTCTTCCGGCGAAACGCCCATCGCCGCAGAAACAAGAGAATCCTGCAGGTAAAGGATCTGATCTCCCGGAAGCGCCGGACCCGCCATCATCACGATAAATGCAACGTCGTTCGATTCGCTCGCGATCATCGGCGCGATGATCCCTCCCTCGCTGTGTCCGAGCAATCCGATTTTTTTACCGTTGACATCGCTCCGTGATTTCAGATAATTGATTCCTGCCCGCACGTCGCCTGCGAAATCTTTCGTCGTTGCCCCGCTGAAAACTCCGGTCGACCTCCCGGTTCCCCGGTCGTCAACGCGGAGAACGGCGATTCCCCGTTTGGTCAGGTAGTCTGCAATGACAAGAAAAGGCTTGTGTCCGAATAATTCTTCGTCACGGTTCTGCGGGCCTGATCCTGTGATGAGGAGCAGAGCGGGAAAGGGCGCGCCGTCTCTGGGCCGGGTAAATGTTCCGGCGAGGGTAACGCCTGCGTCCCTGTTCTCGTACGAGACCTCCTCAGCGTCATACGGGAACGGAGGCTTTGGCTCCTGCAGCCGGCCAATTTCGGCGACTGCCCGAACGCGATGAAGTTCAAGGGGAAGCGCCGCACCTTGCTGTTTCCACATTCCGATGACCACCGAATCCCCCGGCTGCACAATGCCTTGATAGGCTCCGCCGATCGCATTGATCGTCAGCACAAGGCTGTCGAGGCGGTATGAAACGTTGTCGACAGGAATTCCCTTCGCCCCCTGGTCCGGACTGTCGAGCGTTGCCTGTAATCCGGCAGCCGAGTCCGATTGAATATGAAACACGACTCGCAGTTCCAATGCTTGCACTTTTAACGTCCCCTGCCAGATGCCGGCAACGTTTTTTGCCGAGGCATCCATCGGTCGAGCGGCGCTCAGGCCGATGACGATCAGAAAGTAAAATAGATGAGAATTGATTTTCATATGAGCCCCGAGGTTTGGTTGCCGCAGTTTTCCGGAGTTGATTCTCCCTCTTTATGCCGCACATCCGGAATAATTCATCCAAATGTAGAATCTTTTCATCCGGAAGGCAATATCTCACTTTCCGTCCCCCGTTTTTGGCGATCTTGGACGGGGGTTGCCGCGATACTGATCTCCGATCGGGAACAAGATCAAATTCTCGAACTGTAACACCCCCCTTTTTTTTGTATATTAATACACTAATTTCAAAACGGGTTTCACCTGATTATTGATAACTGACCAACTGATCACTGTCCATGCTCTCTCTCGACCATATTTCGGTCCAATTCGGCGGACGCTATTTGTTCGATGACCTTTCCCTGATGGTCGGTCCACACGACCGCATCGGACTCGTCGGCTCGAACGGCGCCGGAAAGACGACGCTGCTGAAAATTATTGCCGGCCTTTCGCAGGCAGAGTCGGGAACGGTGAGCAAGGCCCATTACGTTACTGCCGGATATTTGCCGCAGGACGGAGTAACGGCAGCCGGCAAGAGCCTCTATAAAGAAGTGGAGACTGCGTTCGAGACCGTGTTGCTGGTCCAGCAGGAGCTCGAAGAAGCTCACACCCTCCTCAGCACGCAGGATCCGGCAAGCGCCGAGTATATGGAGACGCTCGAGATCTACGGCGAACTGCAGCATAAACTCGAAGACCTCGATGCCTTCCGGATGCAATCGAAGATCGAGCGGGTGCTGATGGGACTGGGATTTTCCGTTCCCGACCTGCAGCGCCAGACCGATGAATTCAGCGGAGGCTGGCAGATGCGGATCGAGCTTGCAAAACTTTTGTTGAAGGAACCGTCGGTCCTTTTGCTCGACGAGCCGACGAACCATCTCGACATTGAATCGCTTCAATGGCTGGAAGAATATCTCCATCAGTACAACGGCGCGATCATTCTCGTTTCGCACGACCGCGCATTCCTCGATTCGATTACGACGCGGACCTTTGCTCTCAGCCTCGGCACGATGGAGGAGTACGCGGGGAACTACTCATTCTACGAAAAAGAAAAAGTGATCCGCAAGGAGCTGGTGATGAATGCGTACAAGAACCAGCAGCAGCAATTGAAACAAACCCAGCAGTTCATCGACCGCTTCCGGTATAAGGCGACCAAGGCGCGTCAGGTCCAGAGCCGCATCAAACAAATGGAAAAAATGGACCTCATCGAAATCGAGGATGAAGAGGAAGAGATCCATTTTCATTTTCCTCAGCCGCAGCCGAGCGGCCGCGTCGTAATGGAATTGAAGGACATACAAAAAAGCTACGGCACGCACAAGGTTTTTTCAGGCTTGAATTACATCATTGAACGCGGGGACAGGATCGCCGTTGTCGGCGTCAACGGCGCGGGCAAATCGACCTTCTCGAGAATCGTAGCTGGGGTGGAACCGTTCAACGAAGGGGAGCGTCTTCCCGGCTACAACACCATCGTGTCGTATTTTGCACAGCATCAGGCTGAGGAGCTCGACTTGCAGAAGGAAGTGCTTCAGATCGTCGATGACGTCGCGGTTGGAGAAATACGCACGAAATTACGGACGATCCTCGGCTCATTTCTTTTCCGGGGGGATGATGTCTTTAAGAAAGTGAAGGTCCTGTCCGGCGGCGAAAAGAGCCGCCTGGCGCTGGCGAAAATGCTCCTCCTTCCTTCAAATTTCCTGATTATGGACGAACCGACGAACCACCTGGATATGCGCTCGAAAAAAGTCCTGCAGGAGGCGCTCGCGGAATTCGACGGTACCTATCTTATCGTATCGCACGATAGGGCGTTCCTTGACCCGATCGTGAATAAAGTGTTGGAATTCAGCCACGGCGGAGTCAGGACATTCCTTGGGAATGTCGGCGATTATTTGAGAAAGAAGAGGGAAGAGGGAAGCGGAAAGAAATCAGAATACAGAATACAGAATTCGGAATCCGGAGAGGACGGGAGACGGGAAAAGGGGGGCGAGAAAAAGAGGGAAGCGCATGCAAAGGAAAAAACCTCCTCCCATCATTCGACAAAGGAGACGAAAAGGATCGAGGCGGAACGGAGACAGGAACAATGGAAAAAAACGCAGCCGCTGAAAAAGAAACTCTCCGCCGTCGAAAAAGAGATAGAGCGGCTGGAATCGCGCAAGCGCGAGATTGAACAACTGATGGGAGACCCTGAATTTTACAGGAACGGGGAAGAAGCGAAACGGGTCTCCGCTGAGTATAAAACCGTTCAGGCCCAACTGAACGACAAATACTACGAATGGGATAAGGTCTCGCAGGAGATAACGAAAATGGAGGGGCAAAGCTGATGCCGGAGAAGGGCGACATCCTTGAGCTGACGATCGACTCGTCCGGATTCGAGGGGACGAGCGTGGCGCGGCATGATGGGATGGTGGTGTTTGTTGAGGGAGCGGTTGCCGGCGACGTCGTACGGGCTCAGATCTTTCGCGCGAAGAAGAAACATCTCGAGGCGAAAGTCGTGGAGGTGCTCCGTCCCTCCGCCAATCGCGTAACTCCGCGGTGCAAACATTTCGGCGCGTGCGGCGGATGCAAGTGGCAGCACGTCGAATACGCATCCCAGCTCGCATTCAAGCAGCAGAATGTAGTCGATGCGCTCGAACGGATCGGCAGGTTCAGGGGGGTTCATGTTCTTCCGATCATTCCCTCAAAGGAAATATTTTTTTACCGGAACAAGCTGGAGTTTTCGTTCGGAAACCAGCGGTGGACAGAGACCCCGCCCCCTGATCCCCTCTCCTCAAGGGGAGATGACCGCGGCGGGGCCAAAGAGATGCTTCTCGGCTTTCATGCGCCGCAGCGCTACGATAAAATTCTCGATATCGGCGAATGCCATCTTCAATCCGAAGTGAGCAACGGCATTTTGAGCGCGGTAAGGAATTTTGCAATCGAGCATTCCCTCCCCGTGTATACATCGGAGCCGCAATCGGGATACCTTCGCAATCTTGTCGTCCGCGAAGGGAAAAATACGGGGGACGTGATGGTGAACCTCGTGACCTTCGACGACCGTCCCGCCGTGATGAAAGACCTTGCCGGAACGCTGACCGCCTCTTTTCCTGAGATCGTCACCGTGGTGAACAACATCACCTCAAAACGGGCAAATGTGGCGGTCGGCGAAACGGAGAAGGTCTACTACGGAAACGGCGTGATCACTGAGAAGATCGGCCCCTACGTCTTTCATCTTTCCGCGAATTCATTTTTTCAGACGAACACGCATCAGGCCGAGACGCTGTATGCGATAACGAAGGAATTTGCCGAGCTTCGGCCGGCCGATATTGTCTACGACCTGTATTGCGGCACTGGAGCGATCTCGATTTTCATTTCCGATGCCGTCAAGCAGGTGATCGGCATCGAGCTTGTTGAAAGCTCCGTCGCGAATGCCGGAATGAATGCGGAGGCGAATGGAATCCAGAACTGCGAGTTCATTGCGGGGGACTTGAAGGATTTGCTGACGAAGGACGTCGGATGGAAGGAAAAATATGCTGCCCCCGACATACTCATCATCGACCCCCCCAGAAGCGGCATGCACCCTAAGGCCGTGGAGGAGATCGGCGGGATGAAAATTCCGAGGATCGTCTACGTCAGCTGCAACCCTGCGACGCTCGCCCGCGACCTGCAGTTGTTAGCACCGCACGGCTATACGATCGAAAAAGTTCAGCCGGTCGATATGTTCCCCCACACCTACCACATTGAGAGCGTCGCCAAGCTTGCCTTGCGGTGATGCCTTACGGGGTAAACGCCAGGCCGATGCTGCCGGTAACTCCGCTCACCGAAAACTCGATATTTGACGGCTGCGCGTTCCCCTGGTTCTCGAAATCCTCAAATTTTAATCCGCGATATGCCACTTCCAATTGTAAACTGACAGACGGCGTCAGCGGGACAGATGTCTGGGCAGCAATGCGGAATCCGTACGCAGGACTAAAAAGAGTGTTCGAGTACGTCGTTGTCCCCGTCGTTGCCGTGAAAGAACCGTTCTCGGAGATATATCCCAAGGCGTAGATGAAATCGAGTTCGATCTGAAAGTCGGAACTCAACGTCGATAACCCCGCGCCGATAGAAAAGGGATACACCGAATACTTTTCCGTGATCGACCCCCTTACTTTTCCGATTGGCGTCGAAGAGCCCTCTGTTTCCGGAACGGAAAAAGCGTAGTCACGTTCGGTCCATGAATACCCCGCCCGGAGAACCACGATTTTAGTATCCTGGTTCGGACGGATGGTGAGCGTGCCTGAAAATTCCGGCATCGACTTGATGGAATTGGTGGAGGAGCCGAGCGCTCCGTTCGTCTCGGCGATGCGGTCGTTAATCTGGTCCGGGTTCATTGCGTCGGCTCCGTAGCTTGCCGCAATTCTGAATTTCGGAACCGTCCCGACAGAGTCTCCCCGCTGGGCACGGACGCCGTGAGCTACGAAAAGGCTGAGAAGGAGAATGAGTGTGCGTTTCATAGTCACCCCTATTGTTTAAGAGCAGCGATTCGAAGGAGGGTGAAAACGTCCCCTACTCCGCCCGGAAAATTGAGCTGGTCAAGCTCGATATAATACACGCCGGCAGGTGCTGTGAATCCGTTGGCTCCTTGTCCGTACCATGTTACCTTGAAGTTTCCAGCTTCCTGAGCTCCGTTATCGACGAGAATTGCCTGAGTTTGATTGAACCGGTCGACGACGACCAGCCGGATCCACGGCGCCGCACTGGGCCGGACATCGGGAATGCCGTACTCGATCACCGTTGAATCGGTGAACGGGTTGGGATAGTTTTGCTTCAGCTCGTATGTGGAAGGAGGAGGATTGGCGATTTGCTGCTCGGCACATGACGAAAACAGAAGTGCACAAGAGGCGATCAGGAACGGAAGGTATTTCATACGAACCCCGCTGTGATTTGTGAACATCAACCCTGAAAAATTGATTTGCTTTGACGCGATACAAACATCGATCCGATCAATGTGTACGCGCGCTATCGCTCGCTGTTTCGGAATCCGCAGGAGCTTTCCTAGCCCTTCCGGATCGATCAATCAACGGGACCGCAAAATTAAACGTCTTCTGGGAATCGAACGATGGTGTCCTGTTTTTCATACTGCCTCCCGCAGGTACGAAATGACCGAGAGAGAGAATCCGGATAAAACGTAGAGAGAAAAGGAGAGAAAGTCAACACTGTAGAATTGCCGTTATTTCAGCCAGCGCTCGAAGAACCCGGCTACGCGTTCTTCGTATTCTTTCTGAGCGATGTTGTGTATGTCGGTATGGTTGGCGCCGTCGATCAGGTACAGCTCTTTGGGCTCGTGAGCATTGGCGTAAAGCTGCTCGCTGTACTGATATTTGATGCGCGCGTCGCTTTTCCCATGAATGAAAAGAATGGGAACATGGATCGACGCGAGCGAAAGGAGGGGCGAGACGTCGCGGTGCCGGAAATGCGCGATGTGTTCCGAACGCTTCATCGCGACGTTCCTGAGAAAATGCCACGGCATCCACAAGATCCTTTTTTGATAATCGACGGTGATCGTCCGTAGACTTGTAAAGCATCCCTCCGCAACAACGGCGCGGATGCGCGGCTCGATGCCGGCGGCTTGCACCGCGACGGCGGCCCCCATCGATGTTCCGAACAGCCCGATGTTCCCCAGCGGCGATTTCTCCCGCTCTATCAGCACGTTGATGGCATCGGAGACGTCAAATTTTTCGTAATAGCCGTACGTGCAGTATCGCCCTTCGCTTTTTCCGTGAGCCCTCGAGTCGTACATCATTACGTTGAAACGGCGGAAATGAAACACCTCGGCAAGGCGAAGACCGCTGATCTTGTTGTCGCCGACGCCGTGAAGGTAAAAGACCGTCCCGCGGGCGGGTCCATCGGCCGGAATGTACCAGGCATGAAGTCCCTGCCGATCTCTGTTGTTGAACCAGAAATCCTCGAACGGAAGCTTAAGGTCGGATGGGGAAGTTGGCTCGCCGCGCTCTTTGTAAAATTCTTCCCCCCGCCGGCGGGGATTCAGCACCATGATCGGGCCGATGGCGAAGATGACGGACGTCGCGGTGAACGCGAACGCGACGATGGCAATGAAAAGCCCCAGAAGTAGTGTCATGCTGCCGCCGTTTTTCTGTGTGCGAGAAGCACGGAGCGGATCGCTTCCGCCTCACCGGGGGAATTGTAAAAATGGGGGGAGACGCGTATCAATCCTTCGCGAATGGAGACCACGATATTTTCTTTTGCGAGGGAGTCGAACAATTGAGCGGCGTTCGGGCATTTGAAGGAGACGATGCCTGCACGCCGGCTGAGGTCGCGAGGCGTAACAACTTCGAAGCCGGCCTCATCGGCGTATCCGATAAGAAGGTCCGTCAATCGGTGGAGATGCGTCTGGATGTTCTCGATGCCGACGTGGAGGAGCGTCGTGGTTGACTCGCCCAGCGCGACAATGCCGGTGTAATTTTGCGTCCCGTTCTCATACCGACGGGCGGTTTCATCGAAGTCGATCCGATACGTTAGAAAATCCCCGAAAAAATTTCTGTTGCTGGTCCACCCCGCATATGCCTGGCGGATCTGTTCCTGCAATGCCTCGGAAACGTAGACAAATCCGAGCCCCATCATTCCCATCAGCCATTTCGGCGCTCCGCACGAAAGAAACTGGATGTTCGAAGAGCGGACATCCAGCGGCGAAGCCCCAAGCCCCTGAATGGCGTCGACGCAAAAAACAATGCCATGCCGCCTGCAGACCTCGCCGATGGCTTTGAGGTCCGCCCGAAAGCCGGAGAGAAACTGGACGAAGCTCAGGGAAACGAGCCGCGTTCTGGGTGTGATCAGGGTATCGATCTGTTCGGCGTTCACTTCGCCGTATTTCGTTCTGATGAAATCGATCTCGACGCCGAGCCGCTTGAGGTTGATGAAGGGGACGACGTTCGAGGGGAACTCGAAGTCGTTGAGGATGATCCTGTCGCCGGGATGCCAGTCCAGGCCCGACGCGAGCACGTTCAGTCCGTCCGACGTATTGCCGGCAAATGCGATCCGGTCGGCGGGAGCGCCGATCATTGCTCCGAGATTCGCTCTCGTTTTCGCCGCGGTCGGAAGAACTCCGGTGTATGTATCGATTTCATCGACCGCGCATCGTTGGAGATACGCTTCCACGGCGGCTTTCACGCGGCTTGAGAGCGGGCTGACAGCCGCATGGTTCATCCATATTTTTCCGGTGGAAAGAAAAGGGAACCACGACCGATATAAGGAAAGGTTGTACTCGTGCATTCTAAAAAACGACGTCGAAGTTCATAACCCTGCATTTTAATATACTGAGCGATGAAAGCTTTAGCAAGCTTTGATTCCGCTCTCAATCTTTGTATATTTTTGGCGGCTTTTTATAAGAAGGGCGGAATGAATTCGACACATCGACCGTTGCGCGTTGCATTGGTTCACGACTGGCTCACCGGCATGCGCGGAGGGGAAAAATGCTTGGAGGTGCTGTGCGAGCTTTTTCCGGAGGCGCCGATCTATACCCTCCTTCATGTCAAAGGCGCAATGTCTCCGCTCATCGAATCGAAGACGATTCATACGTCGTTTCTTCAGCACGTTCCCTTTGTGGAACAAAAATACAGAATGTACCTTCCCGTCTTCCCGCTCGCGATCAGCGCCTTTGATTTCTCTGAATACGACCTTCTTCTCTCGACAAGCCATTGTGTTGCCAAGGGAGCGCGGCCGCGCTCCACGGCGCTCCATCTTTGCTATTGCTTTACTCCGATGCGGTATGTGTATGAGATGTATGACGAATATTTCGGGAAGGGGCAGGCTGGACTCGCCGTACGTGTCGCGATGAAGATCGCCGCGCCGATGCTGAGGTTGTGGGACAAGAAGACGGCAGGCCGGGTTCATCATTTTATTGCGATTTCCGAGCATGTTCGCCGGCGGATTCGCCGTCACTACGGCCGCGAAGCGGAGATTATTTTTCCCCCCGTCGACACGTCGGAATTCCAGCTATCGGAGAGGGACGACGGATACTATTTAATAGTGAGCGCGCTTGTTCCGTACAAGAAAGTCGACCTTGCGGTGAAGGCGTTCAACAAGAACGGGAAGAGGCTGGTCGTAGTGGGAAAAGGTCCCGACGGCGAAAAGCTGCGCCGGTCCGCACGGCCCAACGTCGAATTTGTCGGATGGAAGAACGACCATGAACTCGCGTCGCTGTACGCAGGATGTACGGCTCTCATTTTTCCGGGGGAAGAGGATTTCGGCATTGTTCCGCTTGAGGCAATGGCCAGCGGCAAGGCGGTCATAGCCTACGGGAAAGGAGGAGCTTTGGAGACGGTGCAGGAGGGGATATCAGGGATCTTCTTTTATGAGCAGACGGTCGAATCCTTGGAGGATGCGGTCGCAAAGGCAAACCGAATAAAATTTGACCCGAAAAAAATTAGGGAGCGAGCCCTCCAATTCTCTCGGGAGATCTACAGGGAAAATATGAGAAGATTCATCGATGAAAAAATTGAAGCTATGCGTTCCCGCTGAAACGGTCCCCAGGTTAGCATGGGTTGAATTCTCATGAAGCATTTTGCGGTTTCGGCAACCAACCGTAAATACCTTTTTACCATCATCGCAGTTGCGGCCGTGCTCCGCATCTGCATGGCAGCTTTCTTTCATCCGCCGCTTATTTCGGACGACAGGGATTACGACGCGATCGCGCGTTCGCTTGTCCATGGCCAGGGATTTTCGCTCGACGGAGCGCCGACTGCGTACCGGCTCCCCGGTTATCCGCTCCTTCTTGCGGGTTCGTATGGAGTGTTCGGGGATGTGAAGACGCCGATCAGATTCTTTCAAGCAGCCGCGGATGTTTTGTCCTGCCTCTTGCTCTTCAGCATCGGAAAAAAAATGTTCTCTGAAAGTGTCGGGCTGATCGCCGCCGCCGCGCTCGCCGTATTCCCAATTCAAGTGTTGTATGTTTCGCATCTGATGACCGAGACGCTCTTTACGACCGTTCTATTGCTCATCGTCTGGGTGGTCGTGATCGAAGAAGATGATCTCGGCCTGGCCGCAGCCTCTGTCATCCTGGGAGCGCTGACAGGAGCCGGGCTTCTTCTGCGCACCACCGTGGCGCTTATTCCGGCCGTAATTTTTTTATACCGGTACAGACGCGGAATACCGTTCACAAAGAACGCCGGGGGATTGATGTTGATCGTTGCGACCGCAGCGATTGTCGTCGCCCCATGGCTGGTGAGAAATTATGACATGTTCCACCGGCTCTCGATGACGAGCAACGCGGGGGTCAATTTCTGGATGGGAAATCATTCCGGCGCGAGCGGGGCATACTCGTTCCCGCGGGACAATAACCCTCTTGCCGCCGTTGCCGACGATTTTGATCGTTCCGACCTCGGCTTTCAGAGAGGGCTCGACTTCATTCGAAGTCATCCCCTGGAGTACTGCCTCATCGAAGGGAAAAAATTCGCTCATTTTTTTGCGGCCGACTATTGGCTTCTCATGACGATGGAGTACAAACCGGAGTGGGCGACATCGCCGAACGCTGCGGCGGTGTTCTCTCAGCTTTCTCTGAGCAATATCATCCTCCTTCATCTGCCGTATGTTGTCGCAGTGCTTTTGGGAAGCTTTGGCCTGATCTGCCCGGCCAGGGGGAGTGAAAACAGATTTTTCCTGCTGCGGGGAATTCTTCTCTATTGGCTTGTCATTCATCTTGTTTTTTACGCGGATGCCCGCTATCGGTTTCCGGTAGTTCCTCTTTTCATTCTTGCCGCCGCGTACGCCTGGTTCATCATTCGGCAAAAGGCATATCAGCTGTCGAAGCCGCGTCTTGTCGGGTTGACGCTCCTCTGTCTTTTATATTTTGGCGGTTGGACAGGGGAGATCGTCACGCTCGTTTCAAAAACCTCCTCCCACATCCCTGTTGCTGGGCAAAATTACCTGAACAGCGACGAAAGCGCTGTACGACGCGCCTTCGTCCAAAATTCCCTTCCAAAAACGGCAATTGTATACTTGACAAACCGCTTTTCGTTTTGTATATTGTATCCATTGAATCAAACAAAGGATACGACCTATGAAAACCAACAAATTAACCCTCAAAGGACTTGCACACAGCAAAGCCAAGAACGAAGAGGCACGGCAACTTCTTGAAAGTCTGCGTTGGCCTGACGGCGTTGTTTGCCCTCGTTGCGAGAGCAAGGACGTTGTTGCTGTCACGGCTAACAAGGATAAGGAAATTCGT
Organism: Bacteroidota bacterium; assembly: GCA_035506275.1. Lineage (NCBI taxonomy): Bacteria > Pseudomonadati > Bacteroidota > Bacteroidota bacterium. The sequence continues at coordinate 83,902 of DATJPT010000017.1, read as the reverse complement.
AAAGGCTTATATCGCTGCAAGGAATGCCGTCGAAACAAAAGAAGCAATCAGTTCACTGTCACCGTTGGAACTATCTTTGAGGATAGCCACATTGACCTGGATATATGGCTACAAGCGATTACTTTACTTTGTAGCTCTAAGAAGGGAATGAGTGCGCACCAACTTCATAGGCAATTAGGTATCACCTATAAAACGGCGTGGTTCATGGCGCACCGGATACGCTATGCAATGGGTCAATCCAAGTTCACGCGGAAGATGAGGGGTACAGTCGAGGCAGACGAAACCTACGTTGGGGGTCGGAGCCGTCGAGTGGGATGGCAAAAAGGATTTGAAAATAAGACTCCCGTTGTTTCCTTAGTTCAACGGAATGGCAAGGTTCGTTCTTTTGTTGTTCCTACAGTGTCCGCGAGTACGTTACGGCAAACGCTACTTGAAAATATCAATCCGAAATCCGATCTTATGACAGACGAGCTGCCGACGTATAGAAACATCGGCAAGAAATTCGCCTCTCATAATACGGTCGTCCATAGCAACTATGAATATGTTCGTGGTGATGTTTACACGAACACCGTTGAAGGGTTTTTCAGCTTACTCAAACGCGGAATCAACGGCGTGTATCATCACGTAAGCAAAGAACATTTACACCGCTATCTCGCTGAGTTCGATTTCAGATACAATCATCGGAAGGTTGAAGACCACGACAGAACAATTTCTGCAATTGCGGGATTCACCGGAAAACGTCTTACTTATAGGGACTCATTAAGGCAAACGCATGGATAAGAAAACGGGAGAGAAAAAAACAACGAATGAAAAACCTCTATCCCTATTCCCGCTTAAGGCGGAAGATGCGTTGAAGAAATTGCTACAGGTCTCTCCCCCGAAAAAAGTTAGTGCGAGAAAGCGTAGGGGGAATTCAAAGTGAACTAAATACAATCGCCCGTTAGAAAAATCTTTCTAACGGGCGATTGATTATTCAACCATCACGATTGATGGGTTGGAGTGAGTAGGGTCCAGGTAGCACCACCTCTACAGTGACTACATGGAGGGAATTTTTCCCCTCTACTCAAAGCAATTTGTTCACGATGTCCATTGTGACAATTGCTTATCCAGATGCCCGATCGCGGGCAAGACTGTCCGGTTGCCATAAGAATATTCCTTATTTTGGCCGTTCAAATAACCCTTGCTTCTTTGGTAAAGTCCCTACATATTGGGGCTGCGTTTTTCGGGAACCGTATACAAGGCGTTAGCTGTTTTGCATTACGGGTATGCAAAGGGCCGAAAGGCCCCGCGTAGCAGGGCGTTAATATGGTGAACCACGCGCACGGAAAATGAAGCCTTCAAAGGGCTGCATGATCCCGCGCCAAGTGTTTATCATCTTGCGCTCCTTTCCTGAATGAGGAGATGTTACCAGCATCTCCGGTTGTATGTACCAATTGGCTCTTAGTGAGCCGGTAAAAAGCAAAAAGCCCGTACGTCTTCCGACGTACGGGCTACTTTTTTGGATTTATGAGCTATAAAACGGCTACATTAATTTCCATTAAATATCAGAAAAATCAATTTTTCCCTTGACAACTGGGCAAAATTTGACGATATTTATAGCACGTCATCGAAGACGGTATCCAAAGCAAAGCCAATCTTGGTGGATGGAGTTTTCAAAGGCACTCGCGCTAACGAGTGCTTTTGTGTTTTTGGACTCTTCTTTGGTTTACTACATTTGTCTGATAGGTGTTAGCACTCGGCGGGAGGGAGTGCTAAGGATTTTTCCCCTACCATAACGGTTATAAAAGTAACAGGTTCGGGGCCGCAAGTCAAGTAAATAATGAGAAATAAAATTTGGGGTAAAAATAATGCTTGACACTAAAATACGGTGCCGCCCGTAAGTGTGCTTTAAATCACATTCTTACTGTTAAACACAATTTTTCGCGGAAATTTCAATCTATATTTTTTTTAGAAAATGCCGATATTGTTTAGTAGGCTTTTGATGGATCTCAAAGCTTGACAGTAACTGAGTTTTTCGATATACTTGTGCCACAACGACTAACCATTTACCTATCACAACATCCATCGGGGTTCAATCATGGAATGTACTTTTTTACTTAGCGTGCTATTGTTTCAAGACAAAGGGACTGGAAATTGGATAGCCCAATGTCTTGAACACAATATTGCAGCTCAAGGAAAAAACATCCAAAAAGCCGTTGAAGCATTTACCAAGACGTTTGTTGGGCAAGTTGTACTTGATGTGAAATATGACAGAAAGCCCCTCGAAGGAATTCCTAAAGCTCCAGCGATGTATTGGGATAAGTTTTTTAATCAATCTTCAAAATTATCTGAGCGCCATCCAGTTTACTTACCGGATTCAATTCCTTCCACAGTAAATGCGCGAATGGAAGATTTAAGAGTTTACGCATAAAACGTTGGGGGAATTTTGGCTTATCCATTTGGTAAGGCTCCAACCTTCGGGGAATTAAAAAGTAAACTGAAAACCGACTACGGATGCGAGTTCAAGGCTGAAACGGATGTAACGGATCAGGCCGGACAACCATTTAAGATTGAGTATTTTGAGAGGAAGGTAAACGGTACAGTTTTGACCTGTACCGTTTCCTTTGAAAGTGATAGTGATATTGTGTCGCTTTGGATCGTGCAGAATATTTGTGACCGCCTGAAAATTACCCCACGCCCATACGGGTTAACCCTCGACATAAACGTCAATTAACACTCCCGATTTTTAGCGTTATTTTCGCGTTGCATATCCCTGTATAATTTGCACTTGTCAAGTGGAGGGTTCGAGAATTGTCCAGCAACGGGAACGGGCATTTGTGTTTTCAGTCACGCACTCTCAACGGTTTGTTAAGTATACAATCACCCCAAGGTGCTGGGCTACTTTGGATTCAGGGTTCATCAGTTTAGGGTCTTGCTGGCATGGGGATTGATAATGGAAGGGGGTTTCATTAGCTTTGGCCTACCACAAATTCAGGGAGAATCCGATGAAAACCTTCATGCTTCTATTGCTACTTTCCGCTGGGGCGTTGGCTCAAACAAAAGATGGCGACCGATATAAGATTGTCCAGCTACATGACATTGCCGGTGTCCCGCAGGTGATAATGATTGACAGCGAGACCGGGAAAACATGGTGCTTGGTGTCTGATACGGTTTACTTTGCATCCAAAGAGAATCTTTTTGAGGTCAAAAGCCCTACATGGAGAATGATCCCGTTTGAAAAAATAGATGGGTATGGATTTAAGACTATGAATTTCACCGACCATCCGGAGAAAAGTCATGAACAATGACCCAAAACAATACGAGTATTGCCACGTACGAGAAACCACCGCTACGTTAATACTTATTCCTCATGGAACATTTTCCCGTATGTCCCAAGACGAGATTAAAAAGAAACAAAAACAACTTCAAGAAACCGCCAACGAATTAAAGCTCGATGGTTCGGTCGCTCTTTGCTGGAAAGATAAAAAGGGAAATACAGTTTATTTTGCGCCTCCAAACTGGAAGGAATTTCTTGAGGAAAGATATCCCGTTGACTACATAGTCGGAAAGTTTAGTGGTAAAATTGTTCTCCGCTAAACTGCGCTGATACATGTCTTCCACTTCCTTCGGAAACTTCCCACCAACGACGGTGAAGAACACATACTCAGAAGAGTTATCATTTTTATCCATACCCTAAAAATAACGGATATAGAATCCCGTTGCAATAATATTTCTCAAAATAATACTTGACAATTATATAAGTATCAATTATATTGCAACATGATAAAGACGAAAGTTATACAAAGTGCCGATGCCTCTCACTACTTCACAGTGGACGAAGCGGCTAACCTGCTGGGAATCAAACCTACGGCGATACGGAATTATTTGAGCTGGGGGAAAATGATTGCCTACAAGTTTAAGACGCTAACACTGATAAGCAAAGAAGAAATTGAACGCTGGAAGGATAGGCAAAAGTAAATAAAAAGGCCGCCAAGTGCGTCAACACTCAACGGCCTCAATTCAATCACTTGCCCGCTATGAACGAGCAAACGACCAACTGCAATATACGTTCGTTGTGGGCTAAAAGTCAAGAGGCTCACAATGAACCGCTTACCGCTCGAAAAGCAATCCCTCGTTCTTAATTCTCTCATTGAGGGGAATTCAATCCGCTCCACTGTTAGGCTAACCGGAGTAAGCAAAAAGACTGTCTTGCGCTTGCTCATTGAGGCTGGCTATAGGTCAATGGATATTCTCGACCGTGAAATGGTGAATATCAAGGCTAACTTCGTCCAGGTAGATGAAATTTGGACTTACGTTGGACGGAAACAAAAGAAGGTGTTGCCTCGTGAAGGTGAAGAAGTGGGCGACCAATACGTATTTGTTGCGATGGATTCAGATACTAAGGTTGTGCCTTCGTTTGTTGTGGGGAAGCGTTCACAAGAAAATGCCCTTACACTTCTCAAAGACTTGCAATACAGAATCCCTAACCGCTTCCAGCTTAGCACAGATTCATTCGCTCCGTACTACAACGCTGTAGATACGGTCTTTGGGGAAGATATTGACTATGGACAGATCCAAAAACAATACGCGGAAGATTCAGCGGGTTACAAGCGGTACAGTCCTGCGGATATTGTGAGGGTAATAATACGCCCCTTAATCGGTAAGCCTAAACGAAAGAGAATCAGCACTTCCCACATTGAACGTCAAAACCTTACAATGCGGATGCACATGCGACGATTTACCCGCCTCACTAATGGATTCTCAAAGAGCCTCGAACATCACAAGGCCGCAGTTGCCTTGCACTTCTACCACTACAATTTCATGCGGATTCATTCCAGCCTACGGGTTACTCCGGCGATGGAAGCCCACGTTACAAATAGGCTATGGACTTGGGAAGATTTATTCACTCGTACCGCAAAAGCCGCTTAGCACTTTCCATAAAAAAGCCCGTTCAATTCTGTCTAAAAACGGGCTTTTCTGTTTTTTCTACCTATCCACAATTCAGCTAAAAATCCCCCAATATATCAGCTAATCTACAAATTAGGTTCCGCGAAATGTGGATAAGTCCCTGCTTAATCTGTCGAAAAGTTTACCTTGACAACATATACTTACCGATGTATCTTTATAACCGAAACGGCCTCGTTGTTTAGACGAGGCCGCTTCAAGTAAATAATCATTAGTCACCAAAACAAAGTGCGTAGAACACTTTGAGAAGGGACGGTTGTAGATGGTAAACATGCGGAAAATAATACCCGCAATTTGATTAAATGAGTGGGGCTGTGGTCTAATTGGTAAGACACTCGCCTCTCAAGCCAGGGATGCCGGATCGTGCCCGGCCAGCTCCACCCATTTTATTACCACAGCACAACAATAACAACAACAACACGAAAATGCAACAAAAAAATGCACTTCGGAAAAATTTAGTTTTTAGTGATAACGGATATAGAACAAGGTAGGATTTTTCGGTAAGCTATCAAGAGAAACGTTTTCCACGTCCCTTCCAATTCCCCAAGCTAATCAGCTCCCCCTTATCCACGCGCCTTCCCCACGAGCCAATCGGCACTTCTCCGGGCCGCAAGTCCCTAACAATTACAAACCGATCTAAGTAGTTTTTCTTGCCCGTTCGTACGAGCCAATACTTCTCATTAGGGTTTAGAGTACGTACGAAGTCAATGGCCTCTACCTGCGAGAGTGTGGCCGATACCTGAAACATCAGTTTCTTTTTGCTATCTTTGCCCATATTCCTCTAACTATAAAAAGTGAAAATTCATAACGCTATCGGGGTCGTCGTTTTTTCCGAGATGGAAACTTACATACCATCCCCACCGGAAGCTTAATCTTCCCCTCTTTAACAAGTTGCGCCTGAAGAATCATCACCATCTTGACAAGTCTTTTATGTCGGGTAATCCCTTTATTTTTCAAAGTAGCCCACCACCCACCCCAAAAACTCGTTGACATTGTAAGGCACCTTCAGTATATTTATAGTTCGACTCTTAATTTTTCCGTAAAAAGAGCCGAAACACTGGGCAGAAAGCGGGATACCGATGACTGCGGAGCGCGATCATCACAAGACGAAAGAGCGAAAATTTGAGATCCTGCTTATCCCGCACGGAGATGCAGGCGAAAAACGGTCGTTTGCGTTTACAATAGGGGGCATCGCCGCCTTTCTCGGCGGCATTGTGGCAATAATCTTTCTCGCGGCCGTTCTGCTTCTCGGATATACTCCGCTCGGCATGGTGGTTCCGATTTCCAACAGCGAGATCCAGCGGCGATACGGACTTCAATTGTTCGAACTTCAGACACGGCTCAGCAAAGTGTCTGAAGAATTTATTGTGCTTCGGGAATACAACCGCAAGCTTCGCGCTGCGCTCGGAGATAATCTGAAAAAAGACACTTCGTCCGCCGCTGTTGCTTCGAACGATGAGGTTTCTCCGCCGCCCCAGGAAGGAGCGCAAGAAGTACGTCAGGCTCCTCCCGAACCTCAAACAAAAACGGAGAGCATTCCGGCAGGATTCTCATCGCAGCACGCTTCGGTGAACAGGCCTTTTCAGGCATCGTTCCCGCTTTATCCGCCGGTGGTCGGATATGTGTCGCAAGGGTTTGACGATGCTCGGAGACATTTCGGGATTGATTATGCCGGACGCCGCGGGTCGATCATCAGCGCAGCCGCGGACGGGTACGTGGTATTCTCGGGGTGGACGTATGACGACGGCAACATGGTAATTATTTCTCACGGCAGCGGATACTTTACGATCTATAAACACAATCAATCGCTGCTGAAGTCTCCGGGCGAATTTGTACGGCGGGGAGAGCCGATCGCGCTTCTCGGCAATTCAGGCAACACGAGTTACGGGCCGCACCTTCATTTTGAACTGTGGAAGGACGGCCAGCCGCAGAATCCGGAAGAATATATGATCGCTGTGGAATCTATGTAAGCGAGGAACGCCGCATGGCTGACAAAAATGCTGTGAAAGAGCTGAACCTTATCGGTTCAGGCACGACCGTCGAAGGAAAGATCAGGACGCAGGGAAATATCCGGATCGACGGAAAGATGATGGGAGAACTCCACGCGGCCGAGAATGTCGCAGTGGGATTGACGGGTGAAATCGAAGGGAACATCAACGGCAAGAACGTCACCGTGGGGGGCAAGATCCGCGGCAACATCATTGCGGTCGACAAGCTTGTTTTTGAGGGGAAGGCGGTCGTTCGGGGCGACATCCGTTCGGCGCGTCTCGTGATCGACGAGGGAGCCGTCTTCGACGGCAAGATTTCGATGACGGATGCGCGCGCTGCGAATCACGACATCCAGAAATATTAGTTCCGTGATGCAATGGAACAGCAGAGTGGAAAGCTGTTCGGCGAGAACCGGAACGGACTGCGTGGTTTCGGACCGTTTCTGACGCTGGGGATACAACTCGCTCTTTCGATCGTCGTTTTTTTCTTTCTTGGGAAGTGGATCGACGGCCGCTTCAACACCTCGCCATGGTTCATGCTCGGCGGGTTGACGATCGGCGGGGTCGGAGGGATGATCAAATTCATAACTTCGGCGACGAAGTTGGGTCAACAGCAAGACGTACTAGATGCAGAACGAAAGCAGCATACGAAGGTTTGATCCCGCTTTTCCGCGTCATGTCGCTGTGATCGTTGTTCTGAGCGCTTTGCTCTCTGCGTATCCGCTTCTTGCTTACGCTTCGGCAGAAGTCATCCGCGCCTGCATCGCGGGGGCAGCGATCAGCGTTGCGAATGTGCTGGCCGGTTACGCAGCGATTGAATACTCGATACACAAATCGTACACGGTATTTCTGAAAGCGGTCCTCGGCGGCATGGGGGTGCGCATGCTGGCGATGCTCGCCGCGCTGGTCGCCCTGATCAAGGTTTTCCAGTTTCAAACGGTGCCGCTGGTTGTCTCGTTGATGGTGTTCTATACCGCGTTTTTGGTTCTTGAAGTGCTGTTCATGCAAAAGAAATTGGGAAATAAATCCAAGGGATAAGATCGTGGCATCGTTGTTACTTTTTCAAGCTCAATCTGCCGCTCGCGCCGCCGCCGACACCGCTGCCGCTCCGGGCGCGCACGAAGAGAGCGATAATCTTTTTACGCACCTCCTACGCCACGTCCAGGATGCCCACGAGATCGAGACTCCCTTCGGCCGGTTCGACCTCCCCCATCTGCATTTTTTCGGCGTCGATATGTCGATCACGAAGCATGTCGTTTTTTTGTGGCTCGCCGCGGTTCTCTTGATCATTGCGCTGGCGGCCGCCGCGCGGAAAAACAGGCGGCAAACCGTGCCGACCGGATTCGGCAACCTCGTGGAAATTTTCGTCGTCTTCGTACGCGACGAGATCGCGATCCCGAACATGGGCGAAGGGGGAATCAAATACCTCCCCTATTTGCTGACGACCTTTTTCTTCATCCTTTTAATGAATTTATTCGGGCTCGTCCCGTACGGTGCATCGGCAACGGGAAACGTCAGCGTTACCGCCGGGCTTGCGGTCATCGCATATATCATGATTCAGGCCTCCGCCATCAGGGCGCAAGGGCTCGGCCACTATTTCGCACATTTCACCGGCGGCGTTCATTGGATCTTATGGCCCATCATGGTCCCGATCGAGATTCTCGGAACTTTCACCAAAGCGTTTGCATTGTGCGTGCGTTTGTTTGCGAACATGACCGCTGGGCACATCGTCATCGTCTCGCTGCTTGGATTGATCTTTGTGTTTGGAAGATTATCTCCGGCGCTGGGATACACGGTTTCGGTACCGTCCGTCCTTTTCACGCTCGGAATAGATCTTCTTGAACTTTTTGTCGCATTCCTCCAGGCGTACATTTTTACAATGCTGACGTCGCTTTTTATGGGGCTCGGTATGGAGACGGAAAACCATGAGGCACATGAAGAACATGCGCATTAACCTTTGAAAAACTATCGTACACTATTATGATAACATCAACACATACAGGAGAAAAATAATGGAAGCAAATCCAATTGAGGTCGCGAAAGCCGTTGCAACACAATGGGGATACTTGGCAGCCGGGTTCGGCGCCGCCATCACCGTCGTTGGGGCGGGTCTTGGAATCGGAAAACTCGCAGCGGCGGCAATGGAAGCCAGCGGCCGCCAGCCGGAAGTGGCGGGACAAGTGCGTACATCGATGTTGATCGCCGCGGCGCTCATCGAAGGCGTCACTTTTTTTGCGCTCGCTATTTGCATCATTCTTGCAACGAAGTAAAACTCTACAAGGATCGATATGTTAGACATCAATCCGGGACTCATCCTCTGGACGATCATCACCTTTATCATTCTTCTGTTCATCCTCGGCAAGTTTGCATGGAAGCCGCTGGTGAGTGCGCTGCAGGCCCGCGAACAGGGCATTCGCGATGCGCTGCTCAAGGCCGAGGAAGCGCGAAAAGAATCCGAACGCCTGCTCGAGCAGAATAAAGAAGCGATGAAGCGGGCGAACGAAGAGACGTCGCGCATCTTAAAGGAGGGGCGCGAGCTGGCCGAACAGATGAAGAACGAAATCGTTGCGAAGGCTCAGGCAGGCGCCAAAACGATGATGGAACAGGCGAAAGGCGATATTCAGCGCGAAAAGGAGACGGCGCTTCTTCAGTTGAAGAACGAGGTCGCCGACCTTGCGGTGAACGCGGCTGAAAAGATCATCGACGAAGTGCTTGACGAACCAAGACAGAAAAAGATCGTCGATAAGGTCCTCCAAACGCTCCCGAAAAATTAATGAGTAATACCAGAGTAGCAAAACGGTACGCCTCCGCGCTCATGGCATTGACCGGAGAGGCGAAGAAACCCGAAGCGGTCGCGGACGATCTGATGACGGTCCAAACGGCGATCAAAGCCTCGCGGGAGCTTCGCTCGCTTCTCGTCAGTCCCGTCATCTCGAAAGAGAAGAAAAAAGCGGTCGTCGCCGAACTTTTCAACAAGAAGATCGGCGATGTCGTCCAGCAGTATCTCGCCTCCATTATAGAGAAGCGGCGCGAGGACGTGCTTGCCGAAGTGCTCGAGCAGTATTTCCTTTTACGGGATGAACAGCTCGGCATCGTTGCGGTGGATGTCCGGACGGCGGTGAAATTCTCCGGCGACCAGGAAAAAAAGCTGGTACAGCAATTGGAATCGTTCACGCAAAAGAAGGTGCGCGTTTCCTTCAGTCTCGATAAAGTGTTGAAAGGGGGGTTTGTTGCAAGAGTCGGAGATACGACCCTCGACGGAAGCATTAGCCGTCAGCTTGAGCTGCTCAGATCCCGGCTGAAGAATGGCTCCGCATCAAAGAATTAGCATGTTGAATCAAACAAGGACACGACAATGGCGGATGTACGACCCGATGAAATAACTGCCGTGCTGCGGAAGCAGCTTTCCGGTTTTGAAAAAGAGATCGATATTTACGACGTCGGCACGGTGCTGCAGGTCGGCGACGGCATTGCGCGCCTCTACGGTTTGTCGAAGGTGATGGCGAGCGAGCTGATCGAATTTCCGAACGATGTGTTCGGCATGGTGCTGAACCTCGAGGAGGACAACGTCGGCTGCATTCTCTTCGGCGACGACACGAAGATCAGCGAAGGGGACACGGTGAAGCGGACAAAGCGTGTCGCCTCGATGCCGGTCGGCGAAGCGATGCTCGGACGCGTCATCAATCCGCTGGGCCAGCCGATCGACGGCCGCGGCACCATCAAGACCGACAAATTTTCCCCTCTGGAAAGAAAAGCCCTCGGCGTTATCCAGCGGCAGCCGGTGAAGCAGCCGCTGCAGACCGGGCTGAAAGCCGTCGATGGAATGATCCCGATCGGACGCGGTCAGCGCGAGCTGATCATCGGCGACCGGCAGACGGGCAAAACGGCCGTCGCACTCGATACGATCATCAACCAGAAATACACGCATACCGAAAAAGCGAAGAAGGAAGGAGTCAAGCCGGTCTATTGTATCTACGTCGCGATCGGCCAGAAAGGATCGACGATCGCGCAGGTGGTGGGCAAACTCGAAGAAAAGGGAGCGATGGAGTACACCGCCGTGATCTCCGCGACCGCCAGCGATCCGGCTCCCATGCAGTTCATCGCACCGTACTCCGGAGCGACGCTCGGCGAATACTTCCGCGACAGCGGACGGGACGTGCTGGTGGTGTACGACGATCTTTCTAAACATGCGGCCGCATACCGGCAGGTGTCGCTCCTCCTCCGCCGCCCGCCGGGGCGCGAAGCGTTTCCGGGCGACGTCTTCTACCTTCACTCCCGGCTCCTCGAGCGCGCATCGAAGCTGAGCGACGAGCTCGGCGGCGGAAGCCTGACGGCATTGCCGATCATCGAGACCCAGGCCGGCGACGTTGCGGCATACATCCCGACAAACGTCATCTCCATCACCGACGGGCAGATCTTTCTCGAGCCGAACCTGTTCAACTCGGGGGTCCGTCCGGCCATTAACGTCGGTATTTCCGTTTCGCGTGTCGGCGGGAATGCCCAGATCAAAGCGATGAAAAAAGTCGCCGGCCGCCTCCGTTTGGACCTCGCGCAGTACCGCGAACTCGAAGCGTTCGCGAAGTTCGGCTCCGACCTCGACAAATCGACCCAGGCGCAGCTGTTGCGCGGATCGCGCCTTGTCGAAGTGCTGAAACAGCGGCAGTACGTGCCGATGCCCGTCGAAAACCAGGTGGTCATCATCTACCTCGGCACGTCCGGCTTCTTGGACCAGCTGCCGCTCGAAAAAGTGCTGCAGTTTGAGCACGATTTGCTCGAGATGATGGAAGCACGCCATAAGGACCTCCTCAACCTTATCGCGGAAAAGAAGGAGCTGACCGACGACATTACGAAGCGCATCCAGACGATCGCCAAAGAATTCATGGACACCTTCTCTGCGGCCGCGTAGTCATGGCAACGTTGCGAGACATACGCCGGCGGATCGCCGGAGTTAAGAGCACGCAGAAAATCACCAAGGCGATGAAAATGGTCGCCGCCGCAAAGCTGCGGCGCGCCCAGGAATCAATTCTTCAAGCCCGGCCTTACGCGAGAAAGATGGCGGAGATGCTTCGTCATCTATCGGGAAAAGTGGACGTCACCAATTATCCGGCCCTGGCTCAGCGTCCTGTGGAGAATGTCGCCGTCGTGGTCGTCACGGCGGACCGCGGCCTGTGCGGCGCCTTCAACACCAATATCATCCGTGCGGCCGTCAACCATATCGACACTCACTATAAAGAGCTGTACGCGGCGGGAAAAGTGAAGCTCTTCTGCGTCGGCCGGAAAGGGGCGGACTTTTTCGGCAAACGAAATTACGAGATCCTTTTCAAACAGACAGGCATTTTCAACTCCCTGAATTTCGGAAACGCCCGGGCGATCGTGAAGGAAATTGTGGACGGCTACACGGCCGGAAAATTCGATAAGGTTGTTCTCGTGTACAACGAGTTTAAGAATGCGGCTCAGCAGCGGATTGCCATGGAGCTGTTTCTCCCGATCCCCCCCGAGACGGTTGAAAAAGGGGGCGAGAAGAAGCCTCATTCGCTCGTCGACTATATTTATGAACCGTCCTGCGACCAGATCGTCTCTGCTCTGGTGCCGAAGCACCTGAATTTCCAGATGTGGCGCGTGCTGCTCGAATCGAACGCCGCCGAGCAGGGAGCCCGCATGACGGCGATGGAGAATGCGTCGACGAACGCCAAAGAGATGATCAGCACGCTTGAACTTTCTTACAACAAGGCTCGCCAAGCATCCATCACAAAAGAACTGCTCGAAATCGTCAGCGGTGCAGAGGCGCTGAAAAAAGCAGGGTGAGAAAGATCATAGATTAACAATTAAAAATTAAGAGTTGATACACGAGATTTTCATCGGTGTTTTCAATTCTTAATTTTTACTTTTTCATTCTTAATTCTTAATTGCGTTACCGTGTTCGATACCCTTACGCAAAAATTAGATTCCGTCCTTAAGCGCCTTCGCGGCGAAGGAAGGATCTCCGAGGCCAACATCGCGGAGATGCTGCGCGAAGTCCGTAAAGTGCTGCTCGACGCGGACGTCAATTACAAGGTCGTCAAACAGTTCATCGACAACGTCCAACAGAAGTCGCTCGGCAAGGAGGTCGTCGGAAGCGTTGCCCCGGGCCAGCTCATCGTCAAGATCATCCGCGACGAACTGGTGGCCTTGTTGGGCTCAACGAAGGGGGACATCACGATCTCCCAGACGCCGCCGTCGGTGATCATGATCGCGGGGCTGCAGGGCTCGGGCAAGACAACGTTCGCGGCGAAACTCGCGAACCTGTTGAAGTCGAAAGGGCGCAGTCCGCTGCTCGTCGCCGCGGACGTCTATCGTCCCGCTGCCGTTGATCAGTTGATCGCATTGGGCGGACAGATCGGGGTGCCGGTCTTCTCGAGCCGCACGGATACGGCGGTCGACATCGCGAAGAACAGCATCGACCACGCGAGGAAGAACGCACGAGACACGGTGATCATCGACACGGCCGGACGGCTGCATGTCGATGAAGAGATGATGCGCGAAGCCGAAAGCATCAAAACATCCGTCCAACCGCACGAGATCCTCTTCGTGGTGGATGCGATGACCGGACAGGATGCCGTCAACACGGCGAAAGCATTCCACGACCGGCTTAACTTCGACGGCGTGGTGCTGACGAAGCTCGACGGCGACACGCGCGGCGGGGCTGCCCTGTCGATCCGCTCTGTGGTTGAAAGGCCGATCAAGTTCGTCGGCACCGGCGAAAAACTTGACGCGCTCGAGCAGTTTTATCCCGACCGAATGGCGTCGCGGATCCTCGGCATGGGGGACATCGTGACGCTCGTCGAGAAAGCGCAGCAATCTTTCGACAAGGAAAAGGCCGAGCAGCTCGAACAGAAGATCCGCAAGGCGCAGTTCACGCTGGAAGATTTTTACGGCCAGCTTCAGGAGGTCAAAAAAATGGGGCCGCTGAGCCAGGTTCTCTCGATGATCCCCGGGGCGAACAAGCTGGGCAATATCAACGAGGTCGACGACAAGGAGATGAAGTATGTCGAAGCGATCATCCTCTCGATGACGGTGGAAGAGCGCCAGCATCCTGCCATTATCAACGGATCGCGTCGGAAGCGTATCGCGTCGGGGAGCGGGACTTCGGTGCAGGAAGTGAACAAGCTTCTCAAACAGTTTTTCGAGATGCAGAAAATGATGAAGAATTTCTCAAAAGGAAAGAATTTCGGGCGCATGATGGCGCAGCGATTCCACTGAGTTGCATATTAATCGGCATCTATTCATATTTACAGAAAAAGGAGAATCATCTTTGGCAGTAAAATTAAGGCTACAACGAATGGGTAAGAAGAAGCAGCCCATGTACAAGATCGTCGCGGTGGATTCGCGCACAAAGCGCGACGGGCGGTTCATCGACGCTGTGGGGGCCTATAACCCGGCCACCAATCCTATGACGATCACGCTAAAAGAAGACCGCGTTTTTCACTGGCTTGAGCGTGGAGCCCAGCCGACCGATACGGTGAAAAACCTGCTCAGTCGTAAGGGTGTGTGGCTGAAATGGGGCTTGAAAAAGAAGAAAGCGGACGATGCGACGATCGCTGCCGAGTTTGAGAAATGGCAGATGATGCAAGGGCTGAAACTGCAGAAGGAAAATGAACGGAACGCCCGCCGCAACGCCGCGAAGAAGAAAAAGAAAGCTGCCGCTCAGGAAGCTCCGGCCCAACCCGCTGAAGCCCCGGCCCCGGCAGCCCCTGCACAGCCGTAGCGGCGGTTTCTTCCCGCTAGCATTTGTCTCTCCGACGTAGGGATGAACATTCGAACACTCCTGCAGCCTGCCTGCTTCAGTGTTCGGAATTTTTTTGAGGAGCTTGACTGGAGGTGCACATGCGAGAGTTCATTGAATACATCGCAAAGCAGCTTGTCGACAACCCTGGCGCAGTATCTCTCAGCGATGAGGAGAAGGATGGGAAGGTGGTCTTCAAGCTTAAAGTCGGCGAGGCCGACGTCGGAAAAATCATCGGCCGCAAAGGGCGCACGGCGCAGGCGATGCGGGTGCTGTTGAGCGCCGTCGCCGCGAAGAACGGCAAACGGGCGATGCTCGAGGTTGTGGACTAAGTTCAGGCGAACCACTGAGGTGCCAGGCGCAATGGCTGTCAATAGAAGATCTCCTTTTTTTTCTCCGTTGTGTCTCGGCGCCTTTGAGGCAGCATGCAGCCGTCATTCTGAATGCGCAGGTCGCTGTGAAATCGAACCATGAGGACCGTTCCCATCTGCTGGCGATAGGCGTGATCGCAAAAGTGTTCGGCGTGAAAGGCGAAGTGAAGGTGCATTCCTATTCACGATCGTCCCAGGAGTTCGAGAAGCTCGGGACCGTGCTGACGGGAAAAAAGGAGGCCGCCGCCGTTGCGATGAAGATCGAGAACGTCGCTACGCGGGGAGCCGATATTTATCTGAAGTTTCAGGATGTCAATGACCGGAACGGGTCGGAGGCGCTCGTCGGCCATTTCTTATTCGTTGAAGAGAAGGCGCGCAAGCATTTGGCGCCCGGTGAATTTTTCATCGACGACATCATCGGGATGTCGGTGCACGATTCACGGGAAAAAACGCTCGGCGTTGTGCGCGATGTCGTCAGGTATCCTGCGCAGGACGTCTACGTTGTGAAGACCGAAGGGGGCGATGTGATGGTTCCGGCCGTGAAAGGCATTGTCCGCCGCGTGGATGTGAAAAATCGTACGATCGAGGTCGATCCTCCCGAAGGACTTTTCGGCGGGCGTGAGTAAGGAGATGGTATGAGTATCCGCATCGATATTCTTTCTGCGGTTCCGAAATTGCTCGCGAGTCCGCTGAACGAAAGCATGCTCAGGATCGCTCAGGAGAAGAAGCTGGCTGAGATCGTCGTGCATGATTTGCGGAAATTCACGCACGATAAGCACCATACGCTCGACGAACCCCCGTACGGCGGCGGCGCGGGGATGATCCTGAAGCCGGAGCCGATCGTCGAGTGCGTTGAGTCGTTGAACGCAGAGCGGACGTACGATGAAATCGTGTACGTTACCGCCGACGGCGAGCCGTTCACGCAAAGGACCGCGAACGAACTCTCGTTGAAATCGAACATCATGATCCTCTGCGGTCATTATAAAGGAGTCGACGACCGCGTCAGGCAATCGGTCATCACGCGGGAGATCTCGATCGGCGACTATGTGCTCACCGGCGGAGAATTGGCCGCGCTGGTCATCACCGACGCGGTGGTAAGGGTGATACCGGGCGTGATCGGAGACGGAGAATCGGCGTTGACCGATTCGTTCCAGGATGGATTGCTGGACAGCCCGCATTACACCCGGCCCCCGGAATACCGCGGAATGAAGGTGCCGGATGTTCTGTTGTCGGGGAATCACAAAGAAATTGCCGCATGGCGCGATGAAGAGAGAACGAAGCGGACGGAGGAACGGCGCAAGGATTTGATTCATAAAAAATAACAGGTTAATGAACGGAGTACACCAATGAGCAAGATCAAATTAGTAGAAGCCACCCAGCTGAAAACGAATATCCCCGACTTTGCACCGGGGGACACGCTGAACGTCCACGTGCGCGTTATCGAAGGGGATAAAGAGCGCATTCAGCAGTTCCAGGGGGTCGTCATCGGCAAGCGCGGAAGCGGCATGGGGGCCACATTCACGATCAGAAAAGTTTCCGACGGCGTCGGCGTGGAAAGGATTTTCCCGACACACTCGCCGCGCATCGCGAAGATCGAAAAAATGAAGTCGAGCAAAGTGCGCCGGGCGAAACTGTATTATCTCCGCGACCTTGCGGCGAAACAGATCCGCCAAAAAACCAGCAGCTGAACCCCGTGGCCGAAGACCCGCTCCGCATCGGAGCGATCCCCGATTTTTACTGCCGGCCGGTGCTTGCCGGATTGCAGCAGCCTGAGAGTCCCGCTTCGGCGGGACTTTTCTTTGAAAGCGCCGGCATCAACGCCGAACGAATCCTCGGCGGCGAGTGCGATGCCGCGCTGATCGGCCCCGTCGAGTTTGCGCGCAACAGCTCGGACTTTTCGCTCTATCCTTCGATCGGCGTCGCTTCACGCGGTGAAAGCCGGACGAGCGTCCTGTGCGTCAATCGAAGTTCGCGTGCGATCGGTTCCATCGCCGTGGGCGCCGTCTCATCCTCCGATATCGTTCTCGCCAAGATCATTCTCTCCGAAAAATTCGAGCAGCAGGTCGTTGTCGTTCCTGTACTCGGCACGGTGCCGGAAATGCTGTCGAAGGCCGATGCGGCTCTCGTGACGGGGAACGCCTCG
Organism: Bacteroidota bacterium; assembly: GCA_035506275.1. Lineage (NCBI taxonomy): Bacteria > Pseudomonadati > Bacteroidota > Bacteroidota bacterium. The sequence continues at coordinate 66,694 of DATJPT010000017.1, read as the reverse complement.
TTGACCTCGGCATGGGAGGGGCCAACGCTCGACCTCGTCGATGAATGGTCGGACATGACGGACCTGCCGTATGTCCATCTCGTCTGTGCCGGCCGCAAGGAGAAGTACAAAAAAGAGATTGCGGCAATGCTTCTTGCTTCCCAGGAAAAAGGGGCTGCCTCGATCCCCTCGATCGCACTGCAGCAGTCGAAAACGCTGCCATATCCGGTTGACGAATTTGAACGTCAGCTTGAGCATTTTACCTACGGGTTCGACCACGAGGCCAGGGAAGCTCTCGGTGAATTCTTTCGCTATGCTTTTTACCTCGGCATCTTTCCCGATGTGCCGGAGATAGAAGTGTTCGGCGGGGAACAATCGGACAACGGTTGAAACTCTCCGAAATTCCGCGTAACTTCTTCCATGCTGCGTTCCCTCTACGTCAAACACTATGCCCTCATCGAAGAAATCAACGTTGATTTTGAGCGCGGATTGAACATTATCACCGGCGAAACGGGGGCGGGAAAATCAATCCTCATCGACGCACTAAGCTTGCTTCTCGGCGAGCGGGCCAGTTCGGATGTTGTACGCAAGGGGGCCGAGAAAGCCATTGTCGAAGGGACCTTCGTGATTGCCGGTTCGCCGAAACTTCAAATGCTTCTCACGGAAAACGACATCGACCCGTCGGACGAAATGATCGTCCGGCGGGAAATTTCGGTGAAAGGGCAGAGCCGCTGCTTCATCAACGATTCTCCCGTTCCGCTCTCACTCCTCAAAGAGGCCGGGGACATCCTCGTCGACCTGCACGGCCAGCACGACCACCAGGCCCTGCTCCGTCCGGAAACGCATATCGATTTTCTGGATGAATTTGGCGGCGATGAGCGCCTCCTCGCAGAATATCGCCGATCCTACAAGAAGCTCTCCGATCTCTTTTCGAAGAAACGCGACCTGCAGGAGCAAGAATTACGTTTGAAGGAGAAGAAGGACCTCTACGAATTTCAAATGAAGGAGATCGATGCTGTAGATCCGCAGGCCGGAGAAGAAGAATCCATGGAATCGGAGCTGAAGCTTCTGGAAAATGCGGAAAAGCTTCATGAGCTGACCTCGCAGCTCAGCCAGCTTCTCTATGACGGCGAGTCCTCGGTCCACGATCATCTTGTTCAGGCCTGGAAGCAGATCGAAACCCTGCGGGAGATCGATCCTGTGTTTGCCGACGCTGCCGGGGAGGCGAAATCGGCAGAGATCATCGTCGAAGAATTGTCGAAGTTCATTCAATCCTATAACGCAAAAATAGAGTTCAACCCTGAGAAGCTGGAACAGATCCGGGAACGGCTCGGACAGTTCTCGCTTCTGAAAAAGAAATACGGCGGCACGCTCGAGTCGCTGCTTGAACACCGCCGGAAGATCGGCAGCGAATTTTCTCTGGCAGAGAATTTTGAAAAAGAGCTCGCATCGCTCGACGCAGCCATCCTTGAGGAACGCCGGGTCTGCTCGGCTGCTGCCCAGCAATTGACAAAAAAGCGGCGGGAATCAGCGAAAAAGATCGAGAAAGAAATCGTTGCTTCGCTTGCCGAGCTTGGCATTATGAACGCAAAATTCTGGGTGAGCATCGCGAATGTGGCGGGGAAGGCCGGCGCCGCCGATGCCTATGTTCAGCTAGGGAAAGAGTCCTTCGAGGCAACGCCAAAAGGGGTCGATCTGGTCGAGTTCTTTATTTCGACGAACGTCGGCGAGGACCTCAAGCCGCTCGCAAAAGTAGCGTCGGGAGGGGAAATTTCGCGCGTCATGCTCGGGTTGAAATCTGCCCTCGCCGCCTCTGACAAAGTCCCGCTTCTTATCTTCGATGAGATCGATGTCGGCGTAAGCGGACGCATCGGGCAGGCGGTCGGCGTAAGCTTGAAGAAACTCGCTTCGCTTCATCAGATCATCACGATCACTCACCTTCCTCAGATCGCGGGACTAGCAGACACGCATTTTGCGGTCGAGAAAATTGAAGACGGGAAACGGACGACGACCAGCTTGCGCAAGCTCGGCATTGAAGAACGGATACGGGAAGTTGCGAAGCTGATGAGCGGAGAGAAGATCACTGAGGCCGGGTTGAAGAGCGCGCGGGAGTTGATGGGGCGAAAATGATGCATGTTGACGGTCTCCCGTCAGCGCAGCCCAATCCCCCAAAAGAAGGGCGAACCCGTTCTCCATCTGTTGACAGAGAAGCAAAAATGAATTTCAGCCGTCCCTTCGGGAGAAAGATACAACGGCATATTTTGAGCCGGCATCTAACAGTTTCATCTCAGCACTTCAATCACGATGATCCAATACCGAACACCCAACACCTCTGCATCCGAAAAAAATGCCATTAACTTTCTATAACACGCTTACCCGGACGAAGGAAGAATTCAAACCGCTTCATGCGGGCTACGTAGGGATGTATGTCTGCGGTCCGACGGTCTACAGCGATTCGCACATCGGCCACGGCAAGAGCTACGTTTCGTTCGATGTGATCGTCCGCTACCTTCGTTACCTCGGCAACAAAGTATTGTATGTGCAGAACATCACCGATGTGGGGCACTTGCTCGACGACGGCGAGGACAGAATGCTGAAGCAATCGCGGATCGAAAAAGTTCATCCAATGCAGATCGCGGAGGCGGTCACACGGAGTTATTTCGAGGACATGGACGCTCTCAACGTGATTCGTCCCGATATTTCCCCGAGAGCATCGGGGCATATCATCGAGCAGATCGAGATCGTGAAGGTGCTTCTTGCGAACGGGCATGCGTACGAAGTGAACGGTTCCGTCTATTTTGATGTCCGGAAATTCAAGGCCTACGGGAAGCTCTCCGGACGGACGATCGATGAGATGAAAGAGGGAACCCGGGTTGAAGTGAAATCCGAAAAACGGAATCCGGAAGATTTTGCCCTTTGGAAAAAAGCGGAACCGGAACACATCATGCGATGGCAGAGTCCATGGGGCGAGGGTTTCCCCGGATGGCACGTGGAGTGTTCGGCGATGTCGATGAAGTACCTCGGCGAGACGTTCGATATCCATGGAGGGGGATTGGACAACCAATTCCCTCACCACGAATGCGAGATCGCGCAAAGCGAATCTGCAACCGGCAAGCCGTTCGTGAGATACTGGATCCATAACAACCTGGTGACCGTGAACGGCCAAAAGATGTCGAAGTCCCTCGGCAACTTTGTCACGCTCAAGGACCTCTATAAAAAATTCGACCCTGCCGTTATCCGCTTTTTTATCCTGCAAAGCCATTACCGGAGCACGCTCGATTTCAGCGAACAGGCGCTGGAGGCATCGGGGACAGGACTTGCAAAGCTGCAGAGTACGCTACGGAGGCTTCGGGAGACGATCGATTTCGCCAGCCGAACTTCCTCTTTCGGCATGACCGAGAAAGACGTAACGCCGTTCCGGACTGCATTTCTCGAAGCGATGAACGACGATTTCAATACCCCGAAAGCGATCGCTGTTCTCTTCGACCTTTCATCCCAAGTTAATGACTGGTTGAGGCCGGGATCACTCCCGACGGAAAAGGCACTTCGAACAACGGAGAAGATGTTTGAGGATCTCTGTTCAGGAGTCCTCGGAATTTCTTTGGCCCCCGCATCATCCAACGCATCGGGGGGGGGCTCCACGGAGGCCGGTTTGATGGATCTCATCATCGCCGTACGAAAAGAAATTCGGAATCAGAAATTATGGGCATTATCGGATAAGATCCGCGATGCTGTCAAAGCGCTCGGCATCGTGCTCGAGGATACGAAAACCGGCACCACGTGGAAAAAGGAGTGAAATCTTCATACATTATCGGGCAGAATAGGGCGTGGTATGGGTAAACTTCTTGCGCGATGGTTCGTCTAATCTAATGGAAGGAATATCAGTGAAGAAACTGTTATTCATCTTTTCTTCGTTCTTTATTTACAGCTTGTCTTTAGCGCAGAACACGGCCGGCGATGCAGCAAACATCGAACCAAGATATATCATCGATACGCCGACAGGCGGGCTCTTAAAACGAGGAGCTTTCGCGATGGATGTCGACTTCTTTCAGGAGGGGGGAATGACGGTCGGATTGACGGCCGGAGCGCTCGACCGGTTGAACTTCGGCGTCTCGTACGGCGGAACCGGAATTATCGGCCACGACGATATTACGATGCAAAGACTTCCGGGAGTCAACGTGAAATTTCGCTTATTCGATGAGACAATGGCGATGCCCGCGATCGCCCTCGGGTTCGATTCGCAGGGTAAAGAGACCTACATCGACAGCCTGCAGCGCTTCACGATCAAGTCCCGCGGTTTTTACGCCGCAGCCAGCAAGAACTATTCTCTGATGGGCAACCTGAGCCTCCACGGCGGGACGAATTACAGCCTCGAGAACAAGGACGGCAACAAAAGCCTCGATTTTTTTGTCGGCGCTGAAAAGTCCCTCGGATCGGACATATCGCTGCTTGCAGAATATGATTTTGGCTTGAATGACAATATCGGCGTGGTGGGCAAAGGGAAGGGATATTTGAATAGCGGCCTGCGATGGTCGTGGGGGAATGGTTTTACGATCGGATGCGATTTGAAGAATCTTGTAAGAAATCAGAACAACGTCACGATAGGAAACAGAACTATTAAAGTAGAATACGTCAGAGTGCTGTAATTCCGGAACGGGAATGAACGATTCCTTTCCGCTGTTAGTGTTAGTATTGACATCGGAAGGAGGAAGGAACCTGGTATGAAAACACTGCGAAGCTTTCTCAATGGATTGATCCCTCTTTCGGCAGCCGGGCTTTTGTTCGCCGGCTGTTATACTCACACGGAAACGGTGAGCGAACGATGGGCGGGAGGGGACGATGATTATGCTTACACCGATACGACGTCGTCGAGCGACTCGACGAGCGCGAGCTATTTCGATGATGACAGCTATCGCGACGCGCAATACCATATGGCCTTCGATTACTATTATCCGCCGCCGGAGTATTACGCGTCGGCAGTTGGCTACGACCCGTGGTTCGATTACAACTACTACCCGTGGGGGCTGTGGTATCCATACGGGTTCGGATTCGGATGGGGTTATGGCTACGGATACGGCTACGGTTACGGCGGGTATTATGGACACGCATACCATGGCTGGTACGGAGGGAGGAATTTTGCGACGAGGCAGCGCACCATTGGCAGCGGGCGCGGAAGTTTCGGATACTTCGCCGGTCGTGTTGCGCCGAACTCTCCCGGCCGGGTGATCCCTGCCAACGGAGTCACCCCATCAAGGGGGAGGACTCCTAATGCGCCGGGAGCAGTAGCGACAAGCCCGTCTGCCTCACGAACGCGCCAGGAAATTCCCTGGTGGCAAAGGGCGAATAGATCGACGGTCGCTTCGCGGCAGGCGACGGTGGCCAGCCGCGGAAGATATTCCAGCTATGGCTCGAGAAACTCCAACGTCCGGCAGATGTACCAACATCGTGGACGAGTTCAGCCTTCGGCAAGGTACGCGCAGCCGCAATCAAGACAAATGGTTCATCAGGGTTATTCGGCACCGCAGCGTTCGAGCGGCAGAGCATCGAGCGGTGGCAGCGGAAGCCGGGGAGGCGGAGGCGGCAGGAATAGAGGCAGATAGGAGAGATTTCTCCCGACACTACGGTCAAGAAGTTTTTAGCATATTAATTGTCTAACATTCACCATAATCACGACAACACCTGCACCCCCCCTCCGGCTGCTCGATTGTTAAAGCAAACGGTGTGTCTGCCGGCTGCAGCAGGGCAACGGGTCGAACCTCAGTTGTATCGATAACCTGCCGAACGGATAACCGGCCGAATCGCGGAGACGGATGGGAGTGGAAGCGGAGGATACCTATGAAAAATAATCGCTGTGTCACTTTGTTCATTTTATTGTTCGGACTGATCATGCTGAATATCTCTTATCTTCGTGCCCAGTCTGCTGAGGATGCATACCGTTTTTCATCCACGGGATTCGGAGTCGGTGCACGGGCGGAAGGCATGGGCGGCGCATACATCGGCGTAGCCGATGATTACAGCGCAACGTTCTGGAACCCGGCAGGCCTGGCTCAGATGAGGAGACTAGAGTTCACCGGCGGCATTGTCAATACCAACTATTCGAACAGCGCAACGTTTTTGGGAACGTCGTCGTCGGCCAGCAACAGCGCCACCAACCTTGACGATCTGGGGCTCGTGTTCCCCGTTCCGACCTCGCGCGGGAGCCTGGTCTTTGCCGTCGGTTACAACAGAGTGAATAATTATGCAACCGCGCTTTCGTTCAACGGCTTCAACGCGAAGAGCTCGATCATCCCGTGGCTGTACGATGCGGATGCAAATTTTGACATCCCCTTTCAAACGTATCTTGAAAATTCGGACGGCTACACTCCGATCCAGAAAAATGTCCAGCAGCAAGGAAATGTCAGCGAAAGCGGCAGCATGGGCACGTGGGCATTCTCCGGGGCCGTCGATCTCGCGAAGGATTTTTCTTTCGGTGTGACGATCAACCTCCTCAACGGAACATACAATTATGTCAGGAACTACAACGAATCGGACGTCAATAACGTCTACAATGATCCGACCCGTTTCTACGATGCGGACGGATATGTTCTTCCCGATTCCCTCTACCGGGAATTCAATGCGTTCAACTACAACAGCACGCTGACGAGCGATTTGAACGGCGTCAACGCGATGTTCGGGTTTATGTACCGGTACGAAGATATTGCCCGTTTCGGCATCACGATCAAAACTCCGACGGCGTTCACCGTTCATGAAACATATACGAACGCCGGACAAAGCGCGTTCGATGATACGACAGGGTACTACTATTCATACGACGCGAACAACGACTATGGCATAACAACTCCCTGGGTGTTCGGGGCCGGTGCTTCGTATTCGCCGGTGCGCGGTCTTCTTCTCTCCGGGCAAGTTGAATATACCGATTGGACGCAGCTTCAGTGGACCGACAACGCCGATCTGGAGAACGAAAACATTGCGTTAAAACAGCAGTTTCGTTCGACGCTTAATTATGCTGTTGGCGGCGAGTTCGAGATCCCCAAAACAGATGTGCGGCTGCGGGCGGGCTATTCCTTCAAGCCCTCGCCGTATGCCGGCGATCCGTCGACGTTCGGTCTGACCACCATTACTGCCGGCGCCGGGATTTTGATCGAGGATAATGTGATGATCGATGCAGCGGCGATGTTCGGATCGTTCAAGAACTTCCATAACAACTACGGCGATGAATCGCTTAACCTCTCGCGGACAGACGAGACCGTTTCGACAACGAACGTCGACTTCACTATTTCGTACAGGTTCTGATTCTTCTGGGGCGGGGGGGCAGGGTTATTGGGGGTCGTGAGTTCAGGTATCAACGGTAGCTGTAAATTTTGAAGGCGTGAAAAATTACAATTTCACGCCTTTTTTTTGTCGTTTCTGCGATTAGAAAATCATTGAGCTCAGTTGTCAGCAGCCTTTCATATTGCGAAATCTTATCCAATTATCATATTTTTTCCATTTTTTTGGAAAAGAAAAGCTTTACTTTTGGGAAATATTGATTGTTGAAATAATAAACAGTTAATTTTTGAACAAATTTCGACCTTCCAACGCGTTTTGTATGGCACAAATGTTGCGGAAGATATAGCAAATCCGACTAGATGCACCAGAAGCCTGGTGGATTTCTAAAACGTTGACACATGGAGAATACAATGAACAGATTTGCTAATATTTTGAGAGGGTTGCTTGCCGGATGCCTACTTGGCCTCGTATATTCAGGAGCGGTGGCGCAGACGGTGAAGCTCACGGTTGTACCAATGTCCCCGGGAAAGCTGGCGGCGATCGGAAAGAGCAGCTACACTGCCACAACAGGCCTTAAGGTGATCGGCAAAGGAGCGCGCGCATATTTATTTGCCGATACCACCGGATCCGGAACAACGGTTGTAACGTCGTTCACGTGGACGTTTGCCGCGAAGCCGACAGGATCGAACGCGTCATTCGACAGCGCCGGGAACAATCCGCGTCAGAGTTTCACGGCAGACTCGGCCGGTCAATACATAGTGAATGTGTCTGTGAACGGCGGCACAAGCACCGACCAGGACACTTTCTTTGTGAGCACGTTCCTTGGGAACCCGAATACATCAGGTTTGTATTGCGGTGAATGCCACGCGGCGAATTACAGCGATTGGCAGGGAACGGGGCATGCTAAGATCTACACACAGGGAATAATGGGAGAGTTGGAAGTCAACGCATACGGTCAAGGATCGTACTCCGCCAGTTGCTGGAAATGCCATACGACGGGCTACGACCTCTCGGCAAATGACGGAAATTTCGGATACATGGCCCATTCGCTTGGATGGGACACGACGGCGTTTAAGGGAAAGACAAAATCCGGCAGCAGTTATCTGATCTTCAACGGCGATTCTTCAATCTATAAAAACATGGCGGCGAATTATTCGTCGCTGCTCCCGCTGGCGAGCATCGGCTGCGAAAGCTGCCACGGCCCGGGCAAAGATCACAACGGCGACATCTCAAAAATCGGCCTCTCTCTTGATGCAGGCTTGTGTCAGTCATGTCACGATGCGCCCCCCCACCATGTCTCCGGCACGTATTGGTCACTATCGGATCATGCGACAATGCCGCTTGCCGGCAAGGTCGCAACGTCTACGAGCTGCTTCCCCTGCCACAGCGGAAGCGCATTCGAGAAATGGGTTGTTGCTGGAAAGCCGGCATCAGCGTCCACGTGGAGTTCAAGCGATGCTAGCTATCCTATCACTTGCGCAGTCTGCCATGATCCGCACAGCGCAGCGAACCCGAATCAGTTGAGAACGGTCAGCGTCGATACACTGCGGAACGGTTATGTCGTCCCGGCTGGAATCGGCGGCCTTGGCCAGCTTTGCATGAACTGCCACCGGTCGCGGTACAACGTTGCAACAAAAGTGACGACCAAAGCTCCGTATTACGGTTTCGCTGACCATTATGGCCCGCACGGTAATCCGCAAGCCGATATGTTCTTCGGTCAGAATGCGTACCAGTACGGCGACAGCAGCCTCACCGGATTAATGACTCATGCCGGCGTTCCGGATGCCTGCGTTACATGCCATATGCACGGCAGCGGACAGCATCAATTATCGATGTCGGACACGGTCGGTACAGGCGTTATGCACGACCATACCGAAGCATGCCAGACCTGCCATGGGTCCGGAATCCAATCGTTTGACGACGTCAAAGCGAGCTACGACTACGACCGCAACGGAAAAATCGAAGGCGTGCAGACCGAAGTCGCCGGCCTCCTGGCTCTTCTCAAAGCCAGACTGCCAATCGACAGCCTGACAGGCGAGCCGACCCTGGCGATCAAGGACAGCCTTAAGGTAAAGAACCGGCCCGATCTCGTTCAGGGTATTTACACCTATTCGTTTGTAACGAACGACGGCAGCATGGGCGTCCACAATGCGAAGTACGCCGTCGCCCTTCTGCAAAAGGCCCTCGGATTCTATCCGACCGGCGTTGAGGTTGTGAGCCAAAAGACTCCGACGTCGTACGAGATCAGCCAGAACTATCCGAACCCGTTCAACCCGTCGACGAACATCGAGTTCTCTGTTCCGCGTTCTGCGACGATTCAGTTGAACGTCTACAATATTCTTGGCGAACTTGTCAAGACCCTCGTCAGCGGCGACATCGTCTCCGGCCATTACAAAGTGACGTGGAACGGAACGAACAATCACGGTGCAACAGTCTCGAGCGGCATTTACTTCTACAGACTGGTTGCCCAATCCAACGGAGCGCCAAATTACATCGTGACGAAGAAGATGTTAATGATGAAGTAAGATCGGATTCAGCGTACACTGGCCAAAAAAGGCTGCTTCGGACCTCCGAGGCAGCCTTTTTTATTGATTGTCGCCCACCAAAGTGCTATATTTCGCTATCTATAACTGTTTCAATTACTTACGTAAAAGTCAACGTGGTCACGTTTTCCGAAACGCGGCTTAAAGAGCTTCTTTCAAAATTCAAAAACAAGCGCATTGCCGTTATCGGCGATGTCATGGTGGACAAGTATCTCTGGGGATCCGTCGGCCGGATTTCCCCCGAGGCTCCGGTTCCTATCGTGGAGGTGGAGAAGGAAACCGAACGGCTTGGCGGGGCCGCCAATGTGGCCAATAATATCAAATCCCTGGGGGGGGAGCCGGTCCTCGTCGGCGTTGTCGGCGATGATGCCGACGGCGATTTGCTGACAAAACTTCTCGCCGGGCAGAATTGTCCAATAAGCGGGATCGTAAAAGATCCTTCACGGCCTACGACGGTGAAAACACGCGTCATTGCTCATGGCCAGCATGTCGTCAGGATCGATAACGAACAAAAACGGGATATTTCCCCGTCGGTGCAGGAGCAGATCCTCTCGATTCTGCGGAACAGCATTGCCAGCTTGGACGGCATCATCCTCGAAGACTACAACAAAGGGGTCATCACCGCCTCCTTGATCCATCACATCATTGAGATGGCGCGCGGTCAGAGGAAAATTGTCACCGTCGACCCCAAGTTCCAAAACTTCTTCGAATACAAAAATGCCTCGGTGTTTAAGCCGAACAGAAAAGAGGTCGAGGAAGCGCTGGGCATGAAGTTGGCCACCGACGAGAGCCTTCGCGAAGCCATCGGCGCGTTGAAGGAAAAATTGAATGCAGAAAATATCCTGATCACGCGCGGAGAACAAGGGATGAGTTTGCTGGATGATAAGGGCTCCCTGCTCCATTTGCCGACGCGGGCGCAGCATGTCGCCGACGTCTCCGGCGCCGGCGATACGGTGATCGCCACGCTCACGATGGCGATGGCGTCGGGCGCGTCAATCTACGAATCGGCAAGCCTTGCCAATTTTGCCGGCGGCGTCGTGTGCGGCGAGGTCGGCATCGTCCCAATACTTCCTGATGCGCTGCTCGCAAGAGTTCTTTCCTTCCAGTCTTAACGTTCGAATAGATTTTTCGAAATTGCCATGGGAACAGTCTTCTCACTCGCTGAATTGATCGACGTTCGTCTTCGTTGGAAAAAGGAGGGGAAGAAGGTCGTCTTTACGAACGGGGTCTTCGATATTTTGCACCGCGGCCATGTCGAGTATCTCGCCGCTTCGCGTTCTCTCGGCGATGCGCTGATCGTCGGGGTCAACAGCGACGCGTCGGTCAAAAAAATCAAGGGACCGCGCCGTCCCGTCGTCGGCGAAGAGGACCGCGCATATCTCGTGTCTCAGTTGAAGGCCGTGGACGCCGTATGCATCTTCGGCCAGGAAACTCCGTATGAAACGATCAGCGCTCTGGTCCCCGACATTCTGGTCAAAGGGGCCGATTGGAAGATCGACGACGTTGTGGGAAAAGATGTTGTCGAAAGATCGGGGGGAAAAGTCCTCACCATTCCGTTCATCCCGGATCGTTCAACGACCCTGGTGATCGAACGAATCAAGGAACTATACTCGGTCAGCGGAAAAACCACGTGATCCGTACAACATCGAAAATATTGACCTACGCCGGAATTTCCGTTGTGGCCCTCTTGTTTGCTGCGGCCGGCTTTACGCAGACTCCGCTCTTCAAGCAGACGCTGCGCTCGACGATCTATAAGGTGCTCGATGCAAACCTCAACGCGTCGGTTTATCTCGGAGAAATCAAGGGGAATCTTTTTACGGGGATTTCTATCGACACGGTTGCCGTCTACATCGATAACGCTCCGTTCGTCGAAGCAAGCAAAGCAGTGGTCCGCTACGACCCGATCCCCCTGTGGAATAAGCACATTTCTCTCGGAAGCATAGAAATTGATAACCCGTCCATTTCTCTCGTCCGTTTTTCCGACGGGACCTGGAACGTCGACAAACTCGCCAAGAAGAAAGCGGAGCCCGACACGGCTCCTTCTCCTTGGCTGGTGACCGTTAAAAACCTCCGCATCAACAACGCGCATTTTCGACTTATCGATTCAACATCCCTTGCGGCGGGGAGCCTTCCGGATTCGATAGCCCGGCGGACGTTCAATTTTTCCAACCTGGATATCGACAAGCTCAATGTTGAACTCTCGGCGTCGGTCGCAGAAAAGGAACAGAGCGCATCCATCAAGAATATTTCATTCACCGCGCCGCGCGAAGGCTTTACGCTTGCTCATTTTTCGGCCGACATCCGGCATAACGCAGTTCTTTCAGAGGTCAAAAATCTTCTCATCGTTACGCCCCGTTCGCGCGTTGAACTCTCGGCAAGGATGAGTTCCGCCGATGCGCTGAAGATCAATGATATCGCCGCCCTTCAGTTCGTTCCGGTTGAATGTTCTCTGCTGCCGAGCACCGTGGCCGCCGAGGACCTGCAGCGGTTTCTTCCGTCGCTCGATTTTCTCCGTGGTACGGTCCAGGTGGAATGCAGGACCGAAGGAGAATTCGGGAGCCTGAAAGTGAAAAAACTCCACGCCGCATTCAGCCGCTCGGTCATTAACCTGGAGGGAGGGGTCTTCAACCTTCATCGCCCCGGCGACCTCACGTTGAATATTGAGTCGAAGGGGACGTCGATCTTCCCCTCTGATGTTCCCGAGCTTCTTCCGTTCTTTCATATTCCCGACTTCGGCGGTGCGGGGCAGCTCGCGGTCGATTTTCATTATGTCGGTAAGCCGCTCGATTTCCAAGTCACCGCCGCCGCGTCGATGGACGCCGGGCGAGTTTCGGTGGACGGCGGCCTGGACCTTACGGGCGCAACGATGAAATACAAAGCGGCGTTCGGCGGAAGCGGCGTCAACCTGGGGAAATTCTTCTCTGATCCATCGCTCTCTTCTCATCTCGATTTTTCGGGGACAGTGGAAGGGGAAGGAACTTCGGTCGAAGAATTGAACTCGAAAGCGTCGGTGACCGTCGATTCGTCAACGTTCAACAAGATCTCATTCTCTCACCTTCGGATGGATATCACCGCTTCGGACCGGAACATTGCCTGCTCTGCCCTGATTCAATTCCCGAGAGGGACTGCCGACCTCCAGGCCGGATTGGATTACAACTCTGCCTCCGCGCCGTCGTACGCACTTGCGGGAACCTTCTCTCATTTTGATTTTTCGACGCTCCTGCATGACGATCACTATGATTCCGACTGTTCATTCTCATTGAAGGCCGACGGAAGGAATTTTCTGCGCGAAGATATGGCCGGCGATCTGCTCATCAGCTTTTCAGGCTCCCGGTTCGAGTCATACGCGTTTGACAGTGTCCGGGCCGAACTCCATGTCGGAGTCGATTCGACGGGGAAGAAATCTATTCGCTTTGCATCGCCGATCGCCGATGCGTCCGTCGACGGCAGCTTCACGTACGCTGGCGTCGTCGATTTAGTGAGGTCGCATGCCCGGCATTTCCAGCGGGAATATGAGAAGCAGCGGGCGCTTTTCGATACCTCCTTTGCCGCTGCGGAAACGAGCGGCGGTGAGAACCTGGACCCAGCCGTTGCCGATCCTCCTTCCCGCGAGTGCGCTCTTCAGTATTCGTTCCATCTGAAGAATCTGGAGCCCGTGGCGGTATTTTTCGGGACCAATATCTTTAACGCCGCCGGCAATGTCAGCGGATCGCTCCGCGGCAGCGCGGACACTCTTTCGGCGGAAGGAACGGTCGCGATCGCGTCGGCGAAGTACTCGACGGCCGGCGGCTACCTGATCGTGGAAAACGGATCGTTGGACTTCAGCGTTGAACACGCGGCGGCGGATAATCTTCTCGCTCCTGTCAACAGCCCCGCAGTCCATGTGCGGGCGAACGCGGGGAACCTCTTTGTCGGCGATTCGTATTTCCGGAATGCAGCGGTCGACGTCAGTCTCCACGACCGCCATGCGGAATATTCCGTCCAAAGCGACATCGACAGCACCATGAAATTCGCTGTCGAAGGGCGCGCGCAGGTTGCTCCGGACCAGTACGATTTTACGTTCGACACTTTTTCTTTCAGTTATCAGGGGTACGAGCTCGACAACGCGCAGCAGTTTTCCGCACGGGTGAGCAGGTCCGGCATCGATGTCGATTCGACGCTGTTTACTCATCAGGACGAGCAGCTCGCTTTCGGCGGCTCGATCGGTTACGGGGGGGACATCACGGCGTTTGTCCGTCTCCAGAATTTTACGCTGTCGAATATCTATCACTTCGGAAGATCTCAGAATTTCAAGTCCAACGCGATCGCGTTCGGCGGGACAGTGAACGCCAGCGGCAGGGTGAACGGGCCGATGCAGAACCCGATTCTCACCTGCGAGCTGGGGGTTTCGAATTTTGCATACCGGGGAGCGGAGTTCGGGTTTGTGAACAGCGCTGTCCGCTACGAAAACAAGGTCGCCGATTGCACCGTCCAGCTTTCCAAGGCTCCGGAGGGGCGCGACAACTTCCAATTGCTCTGCAGCGGGTCGATCCCTGTTGACCTTGCGTTCGCATCGGTCGACGATCGTTTTTCCGCGACGGGCCTGGATGTGTACCTGAAGGCGCACAATTTTGACATCAGCGTCATCGACCCTTTCATCGACCAGCTCGATGAGATGGAGGGGACGATGGAGGGCTCGGTGCACTGCACCGGGTCGCTCGACGCACCGTCGTTCAACGGGGGGATGGAATTCCGCGACGCAAAATTCCTCTTTCCCATGAACAATATGAAGTACCAGGCCGCGGGGAAGGTCGATTTCGACGGGAGTAAAATTTCGCTGACGAATTTCACGGCGAAGAATATCAGCGGCGACTATTCATCCGGCAAGATCGATTTCGGCGGCTTCATTTCGCTTCGCGGGTTCATTCCCGATGAGTACCATCTGAGGGCCAAGGGAGAATTGAAAGTTCTGCAGGAAACTTCGCGCAGCAGCGACCAGGGGGTGTACGGCGACCTCATCGCATCGACCGGCGACGAAGGTCTTTCGTTCGACGGAACGTCAGAAAATTCACGGGTCAGCGGGGCGATCTACATCAAGCAGGCGGCGCTCACGTTCCCTTCAACACGCGAGTCGGCAAACCTTGTGTCCGCCCGGTATGTGAACGTTGTCAGCGTCGACGATACGTCAAGGCAGACGGCCGATTCTCTCGTCGGTTCACGGCTCTTCGCGTATTTGCGTTCCAAAAAAGATGTGCACACGTCCAACGACCCGTCCTTTTTGGACGGGCTCGGCTACAATATCGTGATTCAGACGCAGGGGATCGTGCAGATCAGGATGATCTTCAACCCGTCGACGAACGAAGAGCTGTTCGCGGACCTGAACGGTAAGCTGGAATTGAGCAAAGAAAAGAGCAACGTGCGGCTGACGGGAACGATCAACCTGTCGGATAAGTCAAACTATAAGTTCTATAAACAATTCGATGCATCGGGTTCGCTGAAGTTTACCGGCAGGCCCGATAACCCGGAGTTGGACATTACCGCAACGTATACCGGCAGCCATCTGAAGCCGGAAACGGCGACGCAGCAGCAACAAAAAGAGGCGGCCGCACCGGCGACGGAAAAAGTGGTCGTGTCGCTGGCCATTACCGGCACACGGTACGACCCGAAGATAAAGATCGGGCTGACAACGTACGACGACAACAACAATCCGACGGAACGCACCGGCGATATCGAGTCCGACGCCATCTCGTTCCTGCTGACCTCGACGCCGGGAAGCCCCGGAAAATTCCGCGACGACCTGACGTCCAACGACAAACAGGGGATCGCGAACTCTTTGGGGGGCTCGATCGGCGGGTCGCTCATCTCCGGCTTCACCAATACACTGCTCTCAAGGATGATGCAGGACTTCCTCCGCGCCAACAACTTCACGGCGCTGAGCAATGTCGAGATTTTGTACTCGGGGACGTCGCCGGACCTCCGCCTGAGCGGTGTGGTCGGGAACGCGTACTGGTCGTTCGGAGGGAAGGTCTTTAACGACATCAACAACGCCAACGTCAGCGTCCAATGGTCGCTCGGTTCGATCATCCAGGACGACAATTTGCGGAATTTTATGTTCGAGGTCGACCGGAAAAGCGATCCACTGGAAACGGTGGATTATCGCCGGCCGACGAACGGCGCACGCGTGTATTACAAGTTCGCCTTTTAATCAGGAGTTTTGAAAGAGAGAATATGAAGAGCAGCATAGAGCAGCGGGTCATCGATTTTTTTGATGCGCATCCGCGCGAAGCATTTAAGTCCCGCCAGGTCGCGCGCAGGCTGAGCATCCGGGACGACGGCGGTTTCCAGGAGGTCCGCGAAGCGCTTCATGCCATGGTGGACAGAAAGGTTCTTTCGCATTCACGCGGGAAAGGTTATTCCCGCAGGCCGTTGGAACAGACGGTCAGGGGAATGCTCTCGATGAGCAAGCAGAAGTACGGCTTTGTCACGGTTCCCGGGTCCGCCTTCGGCGAAATCTATATCGGGCCGAAATCTCTCGGTACCGCGCTGGACGGCGACACCGTCGATGTCTCGCTGTTTGCGCCTGATCGGAATAAAAAAAGAGCCGACGAGAAAATCGAAGGGGAAATTGTCCGCGTTATCTCTCGCGCCCATGATGAGTTCGTCGGCACGCTTGAGCAGAGCAAGAATTTTTATTTCGTCGTTATCGACGACCGGAAAATTCCGCGTGACATTTATGTCGCTCCCGACGCGCTCAACGGCGCACGGCCGGGGGACAAGGTCGTTGTCGCGTTCGAGTCGTGGGAGAGCGATCTTCAGAATCCCGAAGGGCGGATCGTCGAGGTCATCGGCCGTTCGGGGGATTCGGGCGCCGAAGTTGCATCGGTGATCAAGGCATTCCGGCTGCCGACCTCTTTTCCCCGCGATGTCGAATCGTTCGTAAAGGACATTGCTGAAACCATCGCGGAGGAGGAGATCGCACGCCGCCGCGACCTCCGCGCTGTGACGTGTTTTACGATCGACCCGGACGATGCCAAAGATTTTGACGATGCTGTGTCGATCGAACCGCTGGGGCCGGGGGCGTACCGGCTTGGCGTTCATATCGCCGATGTGAGCGCGTATGTGAAGGAGGGAACGGCCCTCGATGCCGAGGCCTTCAACAGAGGGACGAGCGTTTACCTCGCGAATCAGGTGGTGCCGATGCTTCCCGAAAAACTCTCCAACGACCTGTGCAGCCTGAAACCGAACGTCGACCGGCTGGCCTATTCGTGCATCATGGATGTCAGCGAAAAGGGAAAGGTCAAAGACTATGAGATCGTCAAGAGCGTGATTAATTCAAAACGCCGGTTTACGTACGAAGACGTGGAACACATATTGGATGCCGGCAAAGGAGAGCACGCCGACGCGTTGAAGGCGCTCTGGTCTCTGGCGCGCGCGTTGAAAGAGAAGAGGATGAAAAACGGCAGCATCGACTTCGATTCCCCTGAAGCCAAGTTCCGGTATGACGACCGGGGGAAGCCCGTTGAAGTGCGTATCAAGCAGCGCCTCAAGAGCCATCAGCTCGTCGAAGAATGCATGCTCCTTGCGAACTACACCGTCGCCGCGCACGTCGGCAAGAAAAAGAAGGAAGAGGATGTGTCGCCGTTCGTCTACCGGATCCATGATTCCCCCGACAGGGAAAAAATCCGGGAACTGTCCGTCTTCGTCGAAAAATTCGGCTATTCATTAAACGTGAGCGAGTCTGTCTCGTCAAAAGATCTGCAGAAACTCCTGGACCGCGTGAGAGGCACTCCGGAAGAGAATGTGATCAACGAAGTCTCGCTGCGCGCCATGGCGAAGGCCGTATACTCGGAGAGAAACATCGGGCATTTCGGTCTGGCGTTCGACTACTACACGCATTTTACTTCGCCGATCCGCCGCTACCCGGACCTGGTTGTCCACAGGATGCTGGATGAATACGCCAAAGGAATGCCGCACGCGCGGCGGAAGCATTTCATCGAAACGCTTCCGCGGGTCTGCAAGTGGTCGTCCGACCGGGAGCGTGTTGCGATGGAAGCCGAGCGGGCCTCCGTGAAGGTGATGCAGGCGGAATATATGAAACAGCATCTTGGCGACGAATTCGAAGGGGTGATCTCGGGCGTCACCAACTACGGGATGTATGTCGAGATCAACGATCTCCTCGTCGAGGGGATGATCCATGTCCGCAACATCGGCGACGACTACTATGAACACGATGAAAAGCATTATTCGCTGGTCGGGCGGCGCACGGGACGGACATTCCGCCTGGGGGACAGCATCGCCGTGAAAGTTGTCAGTGTAAACGTCGAGAACAAAGAAATCGATTTTGCCTGCGTGGAACCGGCGCGTTCCTCGCAGCCTAAGAAGAGACGAAAGCACAAATAGGAATTTTCTTACGGCGCGCATCGTTGTAGTGGTAGGCGGTGCGCGACGGTAGGGGGAAGCGCATCGTTATCCTACACTCGTTGAGGTCCGCATGAAATTGCGCCTTTTGATCATCGCACTGCTTCTGGCTGTCGGGGCCGTAACGTCGACAGCCCAGGAAGCCGTTTTCGGTAAAAATAAGGTGAAGTACAAAAAATTCAACTGGTGGTACATCCAATCGAACCACTTCGACATTTATTTCAACGACAACGGAGAATATCTCGCCAACTTCACGGCGGCCGCCGCCGAATCGGCATACACCCTCATCAGCAAGAGCTTCCATTACGAGATCAACAACCGCATCCCGATCATGGTCTATAATTCCCACAACGACTTTCAGCAGACCAATGTCCTGGGGGAATATCTGGAGGAAGGGATCGGCGGTGTGACGGAGCTGTTCAAGAACAGGGTGGTGGTCCCGTTCGAAGGCAATTATAAAATGTTTCGGCATGTGATCCACCACGAGCTCGTTCATGCCGTCTTCAACGATATGTTCTACGGCGGGTCGATCCAATCGATCATCTCCAACAACATCCGCCTCCAGTTGCCCATGTGGTTCAACGAAGGAATGGCGGAATACCAATCGCTCCATTGGGATACGAATTCGGATATGTTCATGCGCGATGCGACGATCCACACGTACCTCCCGCCGATCGATTATTTGAGCGGATACTTTGCCTACCGGGGCGGCCAGTCGGTCTGGTATTACATCGCGAACAAGTACGGCGACCAAAAGATCGCGGAGATCCTGAACCGGATCAAGGGATCGCGCAGCATCGACCAGGGCTTTAAGAATGCACTCGGGCTGAGCGTCTCCGAACTCAACGACCGCTGGCAGAAGGAGCAAAAGGTTCTCTATTGGCCCGATATTGCGAAACGGGAAGACCCGGCCGACTTCGCAACGCGGCTCACGAACCACGTGAAGGAAGCCGACTTCTATAACACCAGCCCTTCCATTTCGCCGCAAGGGGATAAAGTTGCATTCATCTCGGACCGCGACGATTATTTCGATGTCTACATTATGTCCACGATCGACAATAAGGTCACAAAGATCGTCGACGGCCAGCGGACGAAGAATTTTGAGGAACTGCATCTGCTCACGCCGGGCATCACCTGGTCTCCCGACGGGAAGAAGATCGCTCTTGCCGTGAAGAGCGGGGAGAGCGATGCCATTTTCATCGTGGACGCTGCGACGGGGAATCAGGAAAAGATCCAATTTCAGCTGGAAGGGATTTTTTCCGTCGACTGGTCGCCGAAAGGGGACAAACTCGCCTTTGTCGGGGACGATGCCAAGGAATCGGACATCTACCTCTACGACCTCGCGACGAAGAACCTGACGAACCTGACCGACGATATTTTTTCGGATTCCGACCCGCACTGGTCGCCTGACGGGAAGACGATCTATTTCGTGTCCGACAGGCGGGACAACCTGGACCGGAACGCGATTCCGGCGAACTTCAAGATGTCGAAATACGACTTCTCCGAGTCGGATATCTATTCGCTGAGCCTCGAGACGATGGAGATCAAGCGTATCATCCACTACGACGGAAGCGATGCGACATCGCCGGTCGTCTCGCCGGACGGAACGAAGTTGCTCTATGTCTCCGACCGGAACGGCATCGGCAATATTTATGAACGCAACCTTGTCACCGGCGCGGACCGTCCTGTGACCAACTCGATCAGCGGCCTTTTCCAGCTTTCGCTGTCGGCGGACGGCAATAAGCTTTCATTCGCCGCGTTGAACGAAGCGGGATTCGACATCTACTTAATGAAGGCGCCGTTTGACAAGAAATTGGCGGTCTCGGAGCTTGAGCCTGCCGAGTTCATCAAAAGAAAAATGAAGCTGGCGCAGAAAGGAACCGGTCAGGGCGCAAAGGACTCGACGAACGTAGCGGCAAACGCGGCCCCCAAGGATACCGCGGGAGTGTACGGCGACCGTGTCCACATCGACTTCCAGAATTACGTTTTCTCCGACGAGCAGCCAAGGGAAAAGATGCCGTCGGCCGACCTGGAATCCAACGGCAAACAGCTTGAGCCGAGCGACAACGTGGACGAACAGGGGAACTACAAGGTGAACAAGTACAAGCTTAATTTTTCGCCGGACATCATTTACGGCAACGCCGGGTACAGCACATTTTATGGAGTGGAGGGGACGACCGAGATGGCGTTCAGCGACATGCTCGGCGACCATCAGATCTATTTTCTCACGAACCTGATGCTCGATCTGGAGAACAGCGATTACGTGATCGCCTACAATTACCTCAAGACGAAGGTTGATTACGGGGTCGAAGGATTCCACAGCGCGCGGTTCCTCTATCTGTACGATCAGACGGGAAACGTTTCGTTGTACCGCTTTCAGACGTGGGGAATAGGCAGTTCAGCGTCATATCCGCTGGATAGATTCAACCGGTTCGATTTCAACCTGGCATGGCTCAACCTCTCCAGACAGAATCTCGACGACCCGGAACTGAACGCCCCGACCGACGAGCGGAACCTCATCATGCCCTCGATCAGCTACGTTCACGATAACTCGCTGTGGGGCATCACCGCCCCGGATAACGGGACCCGCTATAATATCACCGCGATGTTCAGCCCGGCGCTGACAGCCGGGGACCACTCGCTCGATTTTCAGACCTATACGCTGGACTACCGGACGTATCAAAAATTCTGGAGAGATTATTCATTCGTCATCCGATGGGCCGGAGGGGTCAGCGAGGGAAGGAACGCGCAGAGATTTTTCATCGGCGGGACGGACGGGTGGATCAACCGGGAATTTGCGAACGGCGGCATTCCGATCAACAACGTCGAGGATTACGCCTTCCTGTCGCCGGCACTGCCGATGCGCGGGTTTGACTATAATGCGAAGAACGGCACGAAATATGCCCTGATGAACTACGAACTCCGTTTTCCGCTCATCCGTTATCTGGTGACCGGCGGACTTCCGATCGCCGCGCAGAACATTACCGGAGCGCTCTTCGCCGATATCGGTTCGTCCTGGACGGACGACAAGGCATACAGGTTCTTTGCTAAGAACGACCAGGGGAATGAAATTGCGGAAGATCTGCTCATGGGCACCGGGTACGGAGTGCGGGTCATCTTGTTCGGACTTCCGCTGAAGTTCGACGTTGCCTGGGCGTTTGACGGACAATCGTTCTCCGTCCCGTTGTATTATATCTCGCTCGGAGGAGATTTCTAGCGCTCGATTGACGTGTTGAAAAAAGAAAGGGCGATGATATTCTCATCGCCCTTGGTCTTTTAAAGGAACGAAGGGATCAGCGTGCGGTTTCTGATCTTTTGATCTGCCTGCTCCAATAATAATAGAACGGGAGTCCCGCCAAAAGCAAAAAGAGCCCCACCATCGAATCCGCTGTTTGCTGGACGATCGTGTTATAGACGAACCAGGTCGCAACCACAATGAAAGCGATCGGAATATAGGGATATCCCGGCACTTTGTAGGGACGCGGTGTATCCGGCATTTTCTTCCTCAAGACAAACACCGCCGAAGCGCCGAGCGCGTAAAAGATCCATCCGGCAAAGATGACGTACGTAAAGATCTGGTCGTATGTTCCGGTCAAGGTAAGAATGGAAGCCCACACCCCTTGGACAAGAAGGGACGTTCCCGGTGTCCGGTATTTAGGATGGATCGTTCCGAGGCTTTTGAAGAAGAGTCTGTCTTTTGCCATCGCAAAATAGACGCGAGCCGTCGTCATCGAGGTGGCGTTGACCGTGCCGAATGTTGAGACCATCACCATGGCCGAAATGATCGCGCCGCCGTAACCGCGAAAAATTCTTTCCATCACATCCGCTGCAACGAGCTTCGAGTTCGCGATCTCTCCGATCGGAAGGATGTAAAGATACGCAAGGTTTGTGGCGACATAGATCGCGATGATGATGATCGTGCCGAGGACGAGTGCCAGCGGGATGTTCTTCTTCGGCTCCTTCACCTCCCCCGCCAGGTACGTGAGACTATTCCAGCCGTCGTAGGACCAGAGCGTGGCGATCATTGCGACGCCGATCGCGCTCAGCAGGGCGCCCGATGCGGGCGCTCCCCACAACGGGAAAAAATTTGCCGTGCTGCCGTGGCCCACGGTGAACGCCAGCACGACGATCCCGCCGATCGCCAGAACTTTCAGGAAGGTGAAAAAGTCCTGCACAAACCCGCCGATGTGAACACCGAAATAATTCACGACAGCAAGGAGCACGATGGCGCTGATCGCGATAAGACTGACGCCGATGTCCTTGAGAGGATAAATATTTCCGATGAGAGGAAGTTTCCATGCTTCGAGGGCGGGGCTGAAATGGGGAAGGTCGACGAAGTACCCGAAATAACGGGCAAAGGCAACGGCGATCGCGGCGATGGAGCCGGTTTGGTAGACGATGAACGTCGTCCACCCATACAAAAAGGCGGTCAGGTCGCCGTACGTCACGCGAAAAAAGACGTACTGCCCGCCGGCTTCCGGGATCATGCCGGCGATCTCCGCATTCGTCAGCGCGCCGGCAAGCGTCAGCAACCCGGTGAGAATCCAGACGAAGATCATCACTCCCGGCACCTGAACCGTGGCTGCGATGCTCTGCGGCGTCAGAAAAATTCCGGAACCGACGACGGAGCCGATGACAACCATGACGGCCGAAATGAGACCGAGGCGGCGGGCTAGGGTCGGTTCGGTGTCGCTTGTGTCATTCGTTGTCATGGTTTTCCCTGAAAATGTCGAACATGACTGAGAGGGACCTTGGGTTTAGAAACAAGAAAACCTACATCATTGTGAGTCGGCAAAAACGATGGAGGCGGTTGATCGATGGGCTTCTTTCGACAAGATAAAATAAGCATTGGTGAATGGAAATGCAAATCGCGGAACTCGGCGCCGTTCAACTCCGACGCAGGCGGTGTTGTTTCCTCAGCAGTCGATTCAGGTCGAGCTGGAATTTCAGCAGGTTCAACCTCCGCGCGAGAACGACGACGGTTCCGGCGGTCACGGTTTCCGCCGTGCCGAGCACGGCGAGAACCCACCCGTTGTGCACGAATTGCGGGAACCACACGAAGATGATCATCGAAGCGACCGGCGAGACCATTCCGCCGATGAAAAGCCCGAGTCGTGCAGGGTTCGTGAAGTCCTGTATCACGGCGAGAACCCAGCGGGAACGTTGCTTCTGCGGCGGGAGCTTCTTTTCGTTCACGAGGTCGTCAACGCATTCTTTGTACATGCGAATGCTCTGAAGCGCAGTGGTGAGCGATAACGCGACCGAGGTGACGCCGAAGAGAAACCCCGCCAGTGCAAGGTTTCCGAGGTCAAGCAAATGGTCGACCTCAAACGCCCCGTATGTGGCGAGCAGGAAGACCGGAATGAGGAGGCGTGAACGGACGATCAGCTGCTTCCAGGTGAACCCCGACCCCCGCAAGGCGAACAGCTCTGCGGTTTCGGCAAGCACGTCGTCGGTCGACGCCGCGACGAGCTTGCCGATGCCGCGAGTGTACATTTCGAAAACCTGGGCGACCGGTCCAATGAACAACAGCGCCTTGATGATCGCCTGCCCCGTCGCCGTCCTTGTGTCGGCGTTGTCGAAGGTCATTCGGTTGGTGACGTGCCGGATGATGATGGGGGAGATCGCTTCGTTCAATTCGTCGACAATCCTCCGGTCGATCGATGTCGCGCCCAGATTCCCCTCATCCACCAGAACAAATTTTTTGAAGTCGAGCCGGTGCGAAAGGATGACGGCGATCTCTTCGTCGAGGTCGACGCCGTTTCTTGCGGCCGCTTCGTGGTCGGCAGGAAGAAACGACGGCCGCGTTTGGGTCAACAGCAATCGAGGCAGCCAGGTGATGATCGTCCGGTGCTGGCTGATGACCGCGATGTTGTTGATGGCGGTCAACACCCGTTCGGGTGTCTTTTCTACAGTGCGGATGCCGATCGCTTTCCCGCTTTTGAATACTTTCACGATCCGGTTTTTCAGCGAGGGATCTTTTTGCAGCGCGTAGCGGAGTTCTTTCGGAAGGAGGTCAGGAAATTCCAGTTCTTCTTCCAGCGAGATGACATGGACGTTGTACACGCCTGCGGGAGGAGCCATTTGAAAGCGAAGAAGCCGCACGAGGAATCGCGGAAGCCTCAAGCTCTGAAGGCGCTGAATGAATGCCATGGGAGTTGACGGTGATTGGAACGTAGAGAGAACTCGTTCGACAACGCATGAAGGACGAATGTTAATAAAAAACCCCGCTTCGATAAAAAAACGGGGTTTTATATTCTCAGCAAAGATCCAAAGAATTACTTCGTGGAATCTGCTTTCATCATATTGCTCTTCATCTTCTTCTTGTCCTTGGCCATCTTCTTCTTGTCTTTTGACATTTTCTTCTTGTCCTTGGCCATCTTCTTCTTGTCTTTCGCCATCTTCTTCTTGTCCTTGGCCATCTTTTTCTTATCCTTCTTCATCATGGTACTTTTTGCAGGCGGAGTCTGCGAATTATCCTGCGGCTTCATCGCATCCTGTGCAAAGGACAGCGAGAAAGCAAACACTACTGCCAGCAACATACTACAGAGACGTTTCATTCAACAACCGCTCCTTTCAAAAAATGTAGATTAGATTGATGTGGGTTAATGTACTTAGGCTTGATTTCTCTGTGGCTCAACTTAGGATATTGTCATTTCATTGTCAAGTGAAAAGCGGTCAGTTGCGCAAGAGCGGGAGGAGCACGGTGAATTCGCTCCCCTTATTGACCTCACTTTGGACGTATATTGTTCCCCCATGAATCTCGGTAATCCACCGGGCGATCGAGAGCCCCAATCCGGTCCCCCCCATGTCGCGGGAACGTCCCTTATCGACCCTGTAAAACCTGTCGAAAATCTTCGATTGCTCGTCGGCGGGTATGCCGATGCCGTTATCTTTAACAATTATCTTGGCGGAACCGTTCTCCCGGACCAGCGATAATTCGATCGTCCCTTTTTTGGGGGTGTATTTGATGGCGTTGTCGAGCAGATTCAACACCAGCTGGCGAAGCCGTACTGTGTCGCCGGACACAGTCAGATTGTCGACCTGTTCGAGGGTAACGCGGATGTGCTTTTTCTCGGCAAGCATTTCGCTGTCCTCGTGCAATTCCCGGATGATCGGCGCGAGCGCTACTTTTTCGAACGTGAATGCCGATTTTCCGATGTCCCCCTTGGCAAGCATCAGGAGATTTTCGATGATGGAAGACATGCGGAGGATCTCGTCGAGCGTGCTGGAGAGAATGCGCCGGTACCCTTCGTTCGTCTGTTTCGAACGGAGGGCGAGCTCAAGTTCGCCCCGCATGATCGTGAGCGGTGTGCGAAGCTCATGCGACGCATCGATGGAAAATTGCTTTGTCTGGTCGAACGAACTTTGCAGACGCCCGATCATGTCGTTGAACGTGGAGATCAGCCTTCCGATCTCGTCGTCCACGTCCACCGAAAGAATGCGCTGGTCCAGATTCTGCGCTGTGATGTCGCGCGCCGTTCTCGTGATCTTGTCGACCGGCTTCAGCGATTTGTTCGCGAGGAACCATCCTCCTAGCACCGAGAGGATCAGCGCGACCGGCACGAGGATGACAAAAATCGAAAAGAGGTTTCCCAGCACTTCGCTGATCTCCGCCTCGGGATAGGCGACGAAGATCTTCACGTAGGCGTTCTGAGTGACGGCAAGACGCAAGGGCTGCCCCTGTGCATCGTAGATCGTCACCAGCTTCGTCGTGTTGTACGGGATGTCCTCGAAGATAATATCCTCTTTTCCCAGGCTGTATGATTTGTAGAGGATGTCCCCGTTGCGGTCGCGGATCTGAATGATCTGCTTCTTGGGGCTCAGCAGCGTGTGCTCGTAGATCTGGTTCCAGATCTGGTCGAACTCGACGGAATCGGCCTCGGTCACTTCCACTTCGTGCGAACGTTTGACCTTTTTCTCCTGCTTTTTCGGCTGCGCCGACGGCTTTGACCGCTGCTGTTTGAGCTTCACTTTGCGCGCCTGTGGTTCAATGAAGTTCTTCAGCCAGACGACCTCGTTGCGGAGCGAATAGTCAAGGCTGGCAAGGAGGTTCTCTTGCGTAAAGAGATACGCCGTAGCGCCGAACCCGAACAGCGTGACGCCGAGGATCAGCGTATACCATGCCGTCAGTTTCAGCCGTATCGAATGAAGGTATTTCATTTCAGGATGCTTTCATCATGTAGCCGACACCGCGCACGGTGTGGATCAGCTTTCTTTCAAATTCGCCGTCGATCTTGTTGCGCAAATGGTTGATATACACGTCGATGATGTTCGTGCCGGTATCGAAGTTATAGTTCCAAATGTGCTCGGAGATGATCGTACGGCTCAGCACTTTGTTGGTGTTCCGCATGAAATATTCCAGGAGGGTGTATTCTTTTCCGGTCAACTCGATGGTATTTTTCCCCCGTGTCGCCTTGTGCGAAACGAGGTCGAGCGTCAGGTCAGCAACGGTGAGCGCCGTCGATTTTTCCGGTCCGCCGCGCCGGAGGAGGGACCGAACGCGCGCCAACAGCTCAGCGATGGCAAACGGCTTCACCAAATAATCGTCCGCCCCCGTATCGAGGCCTTTCACTTTATCCTCGACGGAGCCTTTTGCCGTGATCATGAGCACGGGCGTCGATACATGTTTTGCCCGGAGTTCTTTCAACATCGTTAACCCGTCTTTCTTGGGCATCAGGATGTCAAGAATGATCAGGTCGAACGATCCTTCCGCGGCGAGTTCCCCTCCCTTGTCGCCGTCCAAGGCCACTTCGACGGTGTAACGATCCTCTTCCAATCCCTTTTTTATGAACGCGCCGACTTTTTTTTCGTCTTCGACAACCAATATTTTCATTAAAACTTCCTTTTTGCGCTGGGAATTCCGGTACTATATTAAAACACTTTGAGTCGATTTGCAATATTGTTTTGGAAAAGTGGTCCGTTTTCTCTATATTCAACGTCGAAATGATGAATAAACTCGCAGCGGCGTTTATCGTCCTCCTCGGTTTTACCAATTGGTCGTGCGGTCTTCTTCAAACGGTCGCGGTGAATTCCACCACGGGCATCGTCGACAACGGCCTCAGCGCGATTTTTGAAGAATCCGACCTCACGCTCGCCGAGCAATCGATACCTGCAAATCTCACCCTCCTCGAAGCGCTCTATCGGTCGAAAGACAACGACGATGACCACCTTGCATTGCTGTTAACGCAGGGCTTCACCGGATACGCTCTTGGTTTTGTGGAAGACACAGACCCCGTGCGGGCGAAAGCGCTCTACAGCCGCGCACGCGACTACGGACTGTCCGTGCTGAAGAAGAACAAAAAATTCAGCGCAGCGTTCGACGGCACGCCGGAAGAATTCAAGTCAGGGGTCGGTTCGTTCTCGAACGACGATGTCCCGATGATTTTCTGGACGGCAAATGCCTGGGGAAATCTGATCAAGCTCAGCATCGCAGACCCTTCGGCCGTGGCCGAACTTCAAAAAGTCAATTCGCTGATGGAATTTGTCCTCCGAAACGATGAACGCTTCTACTATGGCAGCGCTCACCTCTATTTCGGAACGATTCTGGCGACGATACCAAAGAATCTCGGCGGCAAGCCCGACAGCGCAAAAGCTCATTTTGACAAGTGTCTGCAGATCGGGGAAGGAAAATTTCTTCTTCCCTACGTTTATATGGCGCAGAGCTATACGGTCCAGATCCAGGATAAAGCGCTCTTTGAATCCTTGCTGAAGACAGTGGAAGATGCGTCCATCGACATCCTCCCGGAACAGCGTCTCGTCAACGCTGTTGCCAAGCAAAAAGCGAAAGCATTGCTCGCTAAAGAAGGCGACCTGTTCTTCTAGGCCAGCATATCCCACTCATCGATCAGAATTATCAGGAACATTCTCCATGAAATATCTTTTCACCGCGGTTCTTTTTCTCGCAACGCAGACTTTTGCCCAGGAATTCACCATCAAGTTTGCGACCCTCGCCCCCGAAGGGAGCACCTGGATCAACGTCATGAAGGAATATGACCAGGCCATCCGGAAAGAAAGCAACGGCCGGCTTGGGTTCAAGATCTACCCCGGGGGAGTTGCCGGCGACGAAAAGGACGTTCTTCGCAAGATCCGTCTGGGACAATTCCAAAGCGCGGGGATCACCGGCGTGGGCATCGGCGAGATCGCAAAATCGGCCCGAATTCTGGATGCTCCGTTCCTTTTCAAGAACCATGACGAGGTCGATTACATCGTTAATCAATATGACGCCGAGCTCCGGAAGGAATTTGAAAACGGCGGATATGTCTTGCTTGGATGGGCCGAAGTCGGGTTTGTGTATGTCTTCACCAATACCCCGGTCACGAAAGTTGAGGACATGCGCAACGTGAAAATGTGGCAATGGGAAGGAGACCCCGTTGCGGAAGCGACGTTCAAAGCCTTCGGGATCAATCCGATTCAACTCTCCATCACCGACGTGCTGACGTCGCTCCAAACCGGCCTGATCAACGGTATGTATACGTCGCCGCTTGCGGGCGTATCGCTTCAATGGTACACCGCAACAAAATATATGCTCGACTATCCGCTCACGAACGCTTCCGGCGCCGTCGTCATCGCGAAGAGAGAATTCGACAAAATGCCGCCGGACCTTCAGGAAATTCTGCTCCGGAACGGGAAGCAGCTGATGCGAAAGCTGACGGAGTTGAGCCGCACAGACAATTTGAAATCGCTCGACGTGCTGAAAAAGAACAAGATCATATTCACAAAACCGGACCCGAGCGAGATCAGCCGTTATGAGGAGATCGGAAAGAACGCGCGCCGGCTGATGGTCGGGAAGCTCTATTCGGAAGATCTGCTGAACCGCGTGGAAAAGTCGGTCATGGATTTCCGCGCGAAGGAGAAGAAATGAAACTGCTGTTGTTCGTCGACCGCTGGCTTGCCCGCATCACCGGCTGGCTGATCATTTTTTTTCTCAGCGTCATGATCCTTATGGCGTTCGGCCAGGTCGTGCTCAGGAATTTTTTCCATACGAGCATCGAATGGGGGGACGTGTTCCTCCGGCACCTGGTGCTCTGGCTGGGGTTCCTCGGCGCGGTGATCGCGACCGGCGAAGGCCGCCACCTGAAAATTGAATTCATCAACAAGCTTGCCCCCGAGCGGTTCAGAAAAATCATCTACGTCGTAACGAACCTCTTCGCTGCGGGCATCTGCTTCCTGCTCATGGAAGCGGCGATCGCGTTCGTCCAGATGGAAGGACAGGCCGGGGACACGCTTATCCTCAACCTCCCGATAACGTACTTCATCATCATCATCCCTGCCGGATACGGCATCATTTCATTTCGCTTTATCGTGCGCTCCGCGGCGTGGCTCGCGGAGATCGTTCACGGGAACTGGCATCTCCAGGAGGAGCAGCACTGATGCCTCTCGTCTATGTTGTTCTCGCACTCGCCGTCCTTGTCCTTTTCGGAGCGCCGCTCTTTTCGATCATCGGGACCATATCGCTCCTGGGGTTTTCTTCGCAAGGGATCGACACGGCAGCGATCATCGTTGAAATGTACCGTCTTGCCAGCCAGCCGGTCCTGCTTGCGATTCCGCTGTTCACTGTTTCGGGATATTTTCTCGCTGAAAGCAAGGCGCCGCAGCGCATTGTCGCGCTCGCACAGGCGCTCATCGGTTGGATGCCCGGAGGATTGGCGATCGTTGTCCTCGCGAGCTGTGCGATCTTCACGGCGTTCACCGGCGGGTCGGGGATCACCATCGTCGCGCTTGGCGGCCTCGTCTTTCCGATCCTGATCGCCGAAAAATACAGCGAAAAATTCGTCCTCGGCCTCGTGACAACGTCCGGCAGCCTCGGCCTGCTCTTCCCGCCGAGCCTTCCGATCATTTTATACGGGACCGTCGCGGAGGTTTCGATCGATCAGTTGTTCCGGGCCGGCATTGTGCCGGGAATTGTGCTGGTGACCGTCCTGGCCGTTTACAGCATCCGGCAGGGGATCGCGTCAAAGATCGAGCGGCATCCGTTCGACGCGAAAAAATTATGGGCTGCGCTGAAAAATGTTATTTGGGAGATCCCGCTTCCCTTTTTCATCATCGGAGGGATCTACGGTGGGTATTTCACGGCGACCGAAGCAGCCGCCGTCACGGCGTTTTACGTCTTCATCGTGGAAGTGTTCATCTACAAGGACCTGAAGATCACGACCGACGTACCGCGGGTGATGAAGGAGAGCATGGTCCTTGTCGGCGCGATCTTGATGATCCTCGCGATGGCGATGGGGCTCACCAGCTTTTTGATCGATCAGCAAATACCGCAAAGACTCTTCGAGCTGATCCGTCAAGTGGTCGAAAGCAAGATCGTTTTCCTGATGATCCTGAACCTTTTCCTCCTGGTCATCGGCATGATGATGGAAATTTTTTCGGCGATCGTCGTTGTCCCTCTCATCGTTCCGATCGCGAAGCAGTACGGCGTCGACCCGATCCATCTCGGCATCATCTTCCTTGCCAACCTGGAGATCGCATACCTGATGCCTCCGGTCGGGATGAACCTGTTCATGTCGAGCTTTCGATTCAAGAAATCGATCGGCAAAGTGACCGTCGCGACGCTCCCGTTCATTCTTGTACTCCTGGCGGGATTACTGATCATCACGTACATCCCCCAACTCAGCCTGTGGCTGGTGAAGTAAATCAGTGTAAAGAAAAGCTTGATCCGATATGTCAGGGGTTTTGGTATTCGTGATTGATATCGCTTAAACATTCCTTAGGGGGGAATCTATGAAACAAACTCAATTGGTCCCGTTCGATCTAATCGAACAACGGATCTTTTTGCTAAGAGGGCAAAGAGTGATGTTCGATAGAGATCTTGCAGAACTGTATGGTGTAGAAACGAAATATCTCAATCGGCAGGTGAGGAGAAACCGGGAGCGATTCCCACAGGAGTTCATGTTTCAGGTGACGACGAAGGAGAAATATGAACTGGTGACAAATTGGCACCGGTTCGGATCTTTGAAGCACTCAAACGTTCTTCCGTATGCATTCACCGAGCACGGAGTTGCGATGCTCTCGTCAGTTCTTCATGGTAAACGGGCAATTCGCATAAACATCCTCATCATCAAAGTATTCCTCAAGTTGCGCGAGATTCTCGCTAGTCATAAAAAGCTTGCACTGAGGCTCAAAGAATTGGAAATGAGAATAGATAAGCATGATGAAACAATTACGGCAATCTTCGAGGCGATACGACAGTTGATGACTCCCCCGGAAAAACCGAAACGGCCGATCGGATTCTAAGGTTGAATGGATAAGGGGGTGAATCCATAGTGACCAGGGAGATGTCCGGTGTACCGGGTTTTTCCGGATCGTTCATTGAATCTCCCCTGCGAATCTTCTATATTTAATCGATGTCGAAAGTAATTTCAAAATATGTCTGTCAGTCGTGCGGGTACATGTCCCCGCGGTGGACCGGCAAATGTCCCAACTGCAATGAATGGAATACGTTCGTCGAAGAGGCGCCGACGCCGGCAAAGATCGCGCGCAAGTCGGGGGGACTCCCATCGAAGATCGAACCGATCGCACTGAAGGACGTCAACGGCTTTGAGGACGTCCGCTTCAAAACGGGGATCGCGGAATTCGACCGGGTTCTCGGCGGAGGGATCGTATCCGGTTCGGTCGTCCTCCTCGGCGGCGATCCGGGCATCGGCAAATCGACGCTGATGATGCAGGTCGCATTAAAATTGCGCGATAAAGCGACGCTGTACATCACCGGAGAAGAATCACTCAAACAAATTAAGCTCCGTGCAGAGCGTCTTGGCGCGCAGTCGGGTTCTGTCCTGCTTCTCCCGGAGACAAACCTGGAAATGATCGGCGACGTGATCGAGCGGGGAGACCCGGACATTGTGATCGTGGACTCTATTCAAACGATGTTCCGCCCGGACCTTGAGAGCGCGCCGGGAAGCGTCGGACAGGTCCGCGAATCCGCCGCCTTGCTCACGCGCATCGCCAAGTCCAAGAGCATCCCGGTGATCTTGATCGGGCACGTGACCAAGGAGGGGATCCTCGCCGGTCCGCGGGTGATCGAACACATGGTCGACACCGTTCTGCAGTTTGAAGGAGAACGCCATTATTCTTACCGCATCCTGCGGGCGACGAAGAACCGATTCGGCTCGACGAACGAGATCGGGATATTCGAGATGCACGACGACGGGATGCACGAAGTGAAGAATCCGTCCGAAGTTTTTCTTTCGGAGAGGACCTACGGCGCATCCGGTGCGACGATCGTCGCCACCCTTGAAGGGACCCGGCCGATCCTGATCGAGGTTCAGGCGCTGGTCAGTTCGACCAGCTACGGGCTTCCGCAGCGGACGGCAACGGGGTTCGACCTCCGGCGTTTGCAAATGCTCCTCGCAGTCCTTGAAAAGAGGGTCGGGCTTGATCTCGGTACGCACGACGTTTTCGTCAACGTTGCCGGAGGAATTCGTGTGGACGAACCCGCCGCGGACCTTGGTATTGCGTCATCGATCGTTTCGTCGCTGCGCGACGTCCCGGTCGATTCGCAGGCTGTCGCCATTGGGGAAATAGGATTGGGAGGAGAGATCCGGACGATCGCTCACAGCGAAAAACGCGTGCAGGAAGCGGCGAAGCTGGGGTTCAAAAAAATCGTCGTCCCCCAGAATAATCTTAAACATCTGAAAAATGCGAACGGAATTTCCATCGTCGGCGTCGAATCGATCACACAGGCGATCAAAGAACTTGTTGGTTAGTTACCAGCTCGCCTTGGTTAGTCTTGTAATCTGAATTCTATATTCTGACTTCTCATCATTGGCCCTTAATCTTTATTCATAATCTTTAATTCTTCATTTTTTATTTTTGATCTTTCAACGTGTCTGATAATCCGTTCATGGCCGAGGCGATCGAGCTTTCGCGGCAGAATATCCGCGACGGAAAAGGGGGGCCGTTTGCGGCGGTGGTCGTGAGAGACGGGGCCGTCATAGCACGGGGGACGAATTTGGTGACATCGACCAATGACCCCACGGCCCATGCGGAAATCGTCGCGATCAGGGAAGCGTGCAGGGCGCTTGGAACATTTCAACTGACCGGCTGCGATATCTACACATCCTGCGAACCGTGCCCCATGTGTCTCGGCGCAATTTATTGGGCGCGCCCGGAGAGAATTTACTATGCGAACACGCATATCGATGCCGCTGGAATCGGGTTTGACGATTTCTTTATTTACAAGGAAATAGCGCTTCCGATCGCCGGGCGGCGGATTCCCATGGAGCAAATGATGCGTAAGGATGCGTTGGTTGCGTTCAGGGAATGGCAGGAGCTGCAGGATAAGATCCACTATTGATCTCACTCAACAACAATTCTTGACCTTATGGACATTCTTCTCGCGACAAACAATCGCCACAAAGTTGAAGAAATAACCGGCATTCTGGCCCCTCATGGATTCACGGTGAAAAGCCTTGTCGATTTTCCCAATGTGGCCAAAACGATCGAAGACCAGCCCACACTGGAAGGAAACGCATTGAAGAAAGCAAGCGAAGCGTTCGCCGCGACCGGAGTATTGTCTTTTGCCGACGATACCGGATTGGAATGTTATTACCTCGAATTGAAACCGGGGGTCATATCTGCCCGCTATGCTGGCGAGAACGCGACGTATGCCGAAAATAATGTAAAATTGTTGAACGCGTTAAAAGGAGTCCCGCCGCGGCGCCGCAATGCCCGGTTCCGCACGGTCATCGCGATCGTGGGGAAAGGGATCCAAAAAGTGGTGGAAGGGAAGGTTGAAGGGGATATCGCCGAGGCACCGCGCGGATCGGGGGGATTTGGATACGATCCCCTGTTCATTCCCGCCGGTTCAAGAAGGACCTACGCTGAAATGACGATGGAAGAAAAAAATAAGCTGAGCCACCGCGCAATGGCAGTGACAAATGCCGTTGAAGTGCTCAAAGAATTGAAGTAAATCTTTAAGGATGGGAAAAAGGCTGCGCTGTGAATTCCGGGATCAATTGCCTGTCAGCTTTTCTTGCTCTTGCTCGGTCCAACTGGTAATTGAATCTCTCTCTGCGGCGGTAAGCCTAGCACCGGCATGTATATAAAGATAATTGTGCAGTGGCATGTCCCCCTTTGACACCTGCTCATAGATCTGCCCCAACTTCAGGACTTTTTTGCTTTTCGGGTATTTTCCCCATTCGGAAAAGTTAAGATGAAGGCGCCCGTTCTCGATGTCGCTCGCTACAAGCCATGACACCGGCGCAACGTAACTGTACCATGGCCATCGCGTCTCGTTAGAATGACAGTCAAAACACGATGTCCTGAGCAATCCGGCGGCGGGCATTCTGAACCCCGAGTCCGCGGCGATGGTCATCGCCGGATCGGTCGGCGGAGTCGACCTGTCGGGCTGTCCGAATTGAATGAGGATGAAAGCTCCGGCGACAATGATGATCACCCAGCGAAGGATCTTTTTCAACGTTCGTTCTCCGTCAAGTTTTTAGCGATCTGTTTTTTGAAGTCCTGTGAATTCCCGGCGGAGTTCTTCCGGGAACGGCGCAGGCCTTCCGTTGTCAATTCGTACAAACACTCCGAGCTGTTCCGCTGTTGTGACGATAGTTCCCCGGACAGAAAATTCAGCGGAAAGCGCCCATTTCACGTTCCCCGCCTCCTTGCCCCACATGGCGCCGCTCACCGCGTCGAATATTTTCACGGGTCTCTTGTAATTGATGACCGTCTGCGTGACGACGGGAGAAATCCCCCGTTCCATCAGGACCGCAAGAGGGAGATACGTGTCGAGCAGCTTCATCCGCAGGTCTTCGAGCCATCTGATGTAAACGATGTTGCTGACATGCGCCGCGAAATCGATATCGTACGTTTTCGGCTCAAACGGCAACTGAATAAAGAGGGGCTTTCCTTCATTTGGCGTCATCGGTCAATTCTTTCAGCGCAGCGGTGTAGATGAGGTAGTCATGATGCGAGTAACAGACCACCGTGACTTGTTTTGGGTAATCGGCAGACGTAAGATACGATGCAATGGTCTTCAAAGCAACGCGTGATGCCCGCTCGATGGGAAATCCGTACACCCCCGTGCTGATGGAAGGGAATGCGATCGTTTCTATCCGATGCTGCGCTGCGAGTGTCAAACTGTTGTTGTAACAATCGCGCAAGTTTTCGTCCTCCCGGTTGTTCCCGCCGCGCCAAACCGGTCCGACGGTGTGGATGACCCATGCAGCCGGAAGTTTATACCCCTTTGTTATCTTTGCTTCGCCGGTGTTGCATCCGTGTAAACTGCGGCATTCTTCGAGCAGCTCGGGCCCCGCAGCGCGGTGGATCGCGCCGTCAACGCCTCCTCCGCCGAGGAGCGAAGTGTTGGCCGCATTCACGATCGCATCGGTCTTTTGACGGGTAACATCTCCTTCGGTGATGGAAATTCTTTCGATCATTGTATCGCTACCATTTCTTGAAAACGAAGAATGCGGCGGCGATGAGAAGCACAAAGCCGACGACATAATTCCAGCGCAATTCCTCCTTAAGATACACGACGGAGAAAACGCTGAAGACGACAAGGGTGATCACTTCCTGAATCGTCTTTAGCTGGGCTCCCGAGAACTGGTACGACCCGATCCGGTTTGCGGGGACCTGAAAGCAATATTCAACAAAAGCGATGAGCCAGCTGACGAGGATGACTTTCCACAGCGCCACTTCTTTGAACTTCAAATGGCCGTACCAAGCGATGGTCATAAAAATGTTTGAAACCGTCAGCAGTCCGATCGTTTTCATTCCTCTCCTCGTTGATGTGGATCATTGTGCGCCCAGGTCCGAAAGTGCCCGCCTGACCCTTGAGTTATCCGGGTCAAGCTCCAGTTCTTTCTTATAGAAGGTTGCCGCATTCTTCTTGTCCCCCGTCTTCAGATACGCTTCGGCCAAACTGTCATAAGTATTCGGAGTGTTTGGAAAAAGGTCGACATTGATCTTAAAAAGCGAGATGGCAATGTCGTCCTTGCCGGCCTCCAGGAATTGATAGCCAAAAAAATTCAGGAAGCGATCGTCGTACGGCCGATGAGCCTGCGCTGCAAGCGAAGCGGCATTGGCGTGAATATAGTCATATCCCTTTTCGGTGATAAGGCGATAAAGCTTTGTGATAAAGGGAGATTCGAGGGGCGGAAACGGATCTCCCCTGATGATCGAAACGATCCGGCGCGAAAGCTCGTCGGCAATTTCCCCCATGTTGGCGAGGATCACATACGCGTATCCGTCTTCCTTGTTGTAGTAGATCGCGGCATTCCAGAACGGCGTTCCTCCGCCGAACATTCCGTTCCCATACTTGGTCCCGGACGGCAGCGTGTTGCGGAGTTTTGCTTCGGTAAAAGTAAGAAGATCCGACGCGGTAGTGTAGATTCCTCCGGCAGGTGAGCTGTTGGAAATATCGTCGATGCTCTTCTTGTTCCCGTCGAATTCGATGGTGGTGCCATTCGCACGCCGCACCTGCTGCTTTTTTTCCTCCTTGGTGTAATAGATATTTTTGAGTCCGAGCGGCTCCGCAATTCGGTCCTGAATATTTTTCTCGAAACTTTTCCCGGTCACCTTCTCGATGACCATTCCGAGGACTGCATATCCGGAGTTCGAATATTGTTGGCTTGATCCGGGCTCAAAGAGCAGCGGTTCGTCCTTTATAATGTCCACAAGCTGTGCCAAAGTGTAATCGGAAAACTCAATGCCCCTGAAGCGCGGGTCCCGCAGAAAGTCCCCCAATCCCGCTCTCATATTGAGCAGCTGCCTGATGGTGATTTTATCCCCCGTTTTGGGAGGAAAAACATCGAGATACTTGCTCAACGGCGCGTCATACGAGACCTTCTTTTCCTTCACGAGCTGGTGGATGAGCTCTTCTGTGAACTGCTTGTTCAAGGAGCCGATGTTGAACAGCGTTCCGTCGTCAACGGCTCGCTGGGTCTCCCAATCGGCAAAGCCGGAGCTCTTGTGATAGATCTCTTTTCCGTTATGGGATATTATGACGATGCCGGAGAATATTCCTTTTTTTGCGGCATCGGTCATCAGCGAGTCGGTCTTTTGCGCGACCGCCGCTTCGTCGGTCTGCCCGAGTGCAGCGGATGTCAGGACGGTCGCGCCAAGAAAAAGCAGGGAAATCAAGTTCTTCATCGGGAATCCTGTCGAAAAATGTTATTCATGTTGAGCGGGGTACAGATTTGACTGAAGTGCGGCGGGAGAAGTTCCCTGCCGCAGTGTTTAAGATAATCAGAGTAATGAACGTTTACAACGCGCCCCGAAGATTTTCTACGGACCCTCATGCATGCTCCCTTTCCCGCGCTTTCGTTGACTCTCCGCGGCAATTTTTGTATTTTAAATGCTGAAAAAAGGAAGACTTTTCTCAATGATCGTTAAGCTAGCCCTCGAGAACGGTGCGGTGTTCACCGGTGAAAATTTCGGCGCCGAAGGAGAAATCACCGGCGAAGTCGTCTTTAATACGAGCATTACCGGCTACCAGGAGATCCTTACAGACCCGTCCTACGCCGGGCAGATCGTCACGATGACGTATCCGCTCATCGGAAATTACGGCGTCAATGCTGCCGATGTGGAATCGGTCAAGCCCCAGGTTGCCGGCTTCATCGTGCGGGAGTATTTTGACTTTTACAGCAACTGGCGGGCAGCATCCAGTCTCGGCGATTGGTTGAAAAAGAACAACATTATTGCCATCCAGGGCATCGACACAAGGATGCTGACGAAGATGATCCGCACACTCGGCGCTTTGCGCGGCGTTCTCTCGACGATCGACCTTGACGATGCGAGTTTGGTGAAGAAGGCGAAAGCGTCGCCGGAGATGAACGGACTCGACCTGGCCAAAAATGTGACGTGCAGCGCGCCGTATTCGTGGGATGAGATCGACAGGACGATGTTCGCGCTCGCACCGCGGACTCGCGACACTCACCGCAACGGCGAACGGTTCAAGGTCGTGGTGTATGATTACGGCGTGAAGCAAAATATCCTCCGCCGGCTTGCGCGGTACGGCTGCGCGCTGACCGTCGTCCCCGCATCGTATCCGGCCGAGCAGGTGCTGGCGATGAATCCCGACGGAATTTTTCTTTCCAACGGTCCGGGCGATCCCGATGCCGTGAAATATGCGATCATGAACTTGAAGAAGTTGATCGGCACGAAGCCGATGTTCGGCATCTGCCTCGGCCATCAGCTCCTCGCGCTTGCGCTCGGGGGAAAAACGTACAAACTGAAGTTCGGGCACCGGGGCGCCAACCATCCGGTGAAAAACCTCCAGACCGGCGACATCGAGATCACGTCGCAGAACCACGGTTTCGCCGTCGACTGGAAAACGATGGACGAAAAGAACGTCGAACTGACGCACCTCAACCTCAACGACAGCACTGTCGAAGGGTTCCAGCATAAGCATCTCCCCCTTTTCTGCGTCCAGTATCATCCGGAAGCTTCCCCCGGTCCGCACGACAGCGATTATCTTTTCGCAAAGTTCATTGCGCTGATGGAAAACGCCGGAACAAAGACCGAGAAGAAGAAAACCGCCGTCTGACCGCTTTCGTAACATCTTCGCTGTTTACCATTCACCATTTGCTCTTCTATAACGATAGAAAAAGACTTCTGCGAGACGATAGGAGGATTTCATGGATTTAGGATCACAGACCGTTCTTATTACCGGCGGCGCTTCGGGCATCGGATCTGCGCTCGCCGAGCGGTTTCTCAACGCCGGCAGCGAGGTGATTGTCTGTGGACGCCGCGAGGATAAGCTTCGCGAAATCAAAGCAAAATTTCCGAAGATCCATACCCGCGCATGCGATGCCTCGCGGTCTTCCGAGAGAATCTCGTTGTTCCAGTGGACGGCGAAGGAATTCCCGAACACCAACGTTCTCATCAACAATGCAGGCATCCAGCGGCGGTTTCAGCTTGCTCAGGCCTCCCGCTGGGATGAGGTGGAGGAGGAGATCGCCATCAACCTTGATGCCCCGATCCATCTCACGACCTTGTTCATTCCGCACCTGGCAGCACAGGGTCATCCTGCAATCATCAACATCACTTCCGGTCTGGCCTTCGCGCCGATGGCCATGGCGCCGGTCTATTGCGCCACCAAAGCGGCCCTCCGGTCGTTCACGCTTTCGCTGAGACACCAGCTCTCCTCGACGCCGATCTCCGTCATCGAAATCATCCCCCCGGCAGTGAATACCGACCTCGGCGGGAAGGGGCTTCATTCAACGGCCACGCCATTGGATGAGTTCGCCGATGCCGCGGTCGAGCAATTGAAAAACGGCAGCCTGGAGATCTCCTACGGTTTTTCTTCGAACGCCAGCCGTGCGTCCCGCGATGAATTGAACGAGATGTTTAAGCGGATGAACCAGCCCCGTCGATGAAGCGGGAAATGTAAATGCCGGATGGGAGCGCTCCCTGGAAGGTTACGAAAAGATGCTTCGGGGGGAGGGAGGATGAAGAAAGCTGCCTACTTCTTCTCTCCAAAAATTTTCAGCCATTCCTCGACCTGACCCTTCGATAACGCCGTCGGATCTTTTTCTTCCCCCCTATCGGGTTCCTCAAAAAGAAGGTTGCTGAAATATTTTGACGTGTACGTCGGGCAGGAACATTCTCTTGCATAGCTTAGTATTTCCCGGTCCGAAGAGACGATGACGAGGAGCGTTCGGTTTTTCGACTGCTCGATCATCGATTTTATCCTGGCGTCCGCTGATTGCGGCGCCGAGAAGACGATATGGAGCGGCGAATGCGTGGACGAAGGATGGGGTTCGTGCGGCCTTGCTCCGTCGAAAACGATCGTGCAGCGGAATTTTCGCTTGAAGGTCAGCCGGGAAACGAGAAAGATCAGCTGCTCCCTTGCCTGAGATCCATCATGCGCAAGCAGCTTCTTCAGCGTTGGAATCGCGTGGATGACATTGTATCCGTCGATGATATAGTGGGGAAGCATCGCTGCGTTCAATACCGTTAGACCAGTTCGATCTCGCTCAGGAGGCTCATGTCGACGCGCACAATGCCGTTCTTGGAGGGAAGGAACATATCCTTGAACTTCGCGCCGACAACCACCTCGTCGAATTTATAGGATGACCGGCTGTGCACCGTCTGCGAAAACGTTTCGTCGATCGCCGTCAGCAGGATCGCAAACTCGGCATCCGTCGCCTCCAGGTCCTTTTGTGTAACGCCGAAGAGGGGGCTCTGCTCGTCGATCGGATGGACAATGGTCCAGTTGAGCGGAAAAAAAACAACTTTGCTCCGTTCCAGCGGGAGCTGGTAAAAGCGCCTGAGGTTCCTTCCGTTGACGTGCTCGATCCGGCTGTAAGTAAGAGTCGCCGAAACTTCGATGAGCTGATTTCGCCTCTCGTTGACGATCCTGAACATGAAGCCGGTAATGTCATGAAAAGGGGCGATCACCGCTTTCTCGCTGTATTGAATCTGCGCGTTCGGCCGGGAGAAGCGCGCGAACAATAATCCGGTCGCCAGCGCAAACCCGAAAAGACCGGTCAACGCTTCAAACGCGACGACGACGTTCGCGGCGAATCCAGAGGGAGTCATCTTGCCGTAACCGATCGTCGCCAGCGTTTGCACGCTGAAGAAGAATGCGTCGAAGAAACGTCCGCCGGGCGAAGTGGCCGCCGACCCCTCAATTGCCTGAAGTCCGCACGCCATATACAGCAGCCCGAAGATCGTGTTGACAAGAAAGTACGACACCACAATGATCGAGTGGAATTTAGCCCATGACATCGAAAGGAGGGCATGGTACGGGTTCAGCGATCTAAAGAGGGACTGTCCGGTCCGTTCGACGTTGAAGCTTCCGTCCCGGTTAAGGAATCGAGTCCGTTCCTGTTGTGTGACCTTCGACCCGAGGCCGAGGTCCTGTGCGTCGTCTTTCAGAGAGGGGGGAGTCTTCTTTTTTCTTGCTGCCAATGTTGATCCTTTGATTTGTGTTTGGTTTTTTTACCACAAGGGGACAAAGACGCATAAGGGTCTTTGTGTCTTTCCGCCTTTGTGGCGTGCATTCATCGTAATTCGTATCTCATTGTCTGCGCCTTGTCCCGGTAAAAACCGATGGAACGGAGCGTTTCAGCCATCGGGCCTTCCGTCGGACGGAGCCCATCGCAGTATTCAACGATGATCTCCCGCTCGTCGCGGAATGACGACCGGAGGTTGGCAACAAATTGTTCCAGTCCGGCGCGGACCGTCTCCCGGGATGACTCGGCAACGGTCGTTATTCGCGCACCGAAGCCTTCGATCCACAAGATCGGCGTTCCTTTGTCAAAGACAAAATAATTCAAAGGAAGCCGGGAAATCCGGAGGCCGGATTCCGGCGATCTCCCAGCGATCTCGACCCCGAGGCCGTACGGATTCGCGGGGTCGCAGGCATTGATCACCATCGTAGGAGTGTCGTTCATAGTTAATCGTTCACTGGTGATTGACCTCATCATCTCAACGGCTGCCGGCAGAGCGAACTGCATTCCCGATAACCCATCGACAAAATAGCCCCGGCGGATCTCTCCGCGCAGTTCCATTTTTTGGAACTCCAGTGCGAGCAAAGGCCACGAAAGGAGGTTGTCTTCCCGTTTTGCGATCTCCCGCGCTACGATGCCGTAACGAAGCAGGAGCTGCTGTGCCTGTCGCGCCGTTTTTTCTTCCAGCGAGGCCTTTTCACCGAGAACTCTCCGCGTGTGGACGAGCGACCAGCGTCCGTTCCATCCGGGGGCGTTTCGCAGGGCCTTCCTGACGGAATTCATCGCGAACGATTTCAGCGGATTGCGCCTCGGGTTCGTCAAGATGATCCGTTCAGCCGGAAGAGGCGATTCGTCTTTGGTCTTGAACCGTTTGACGTTCAACGCTTCATCGACAACGTCGTTGGTGATCAGCTTCTGCCAGAACAATTCCGCGACGGCCTTGTTCAACGCTGCCAGGGAAAAGGAAGTTCCTTCGCGGATGTCCGAAAGAAACGATGCGCCGTTGCCTTTAAGGAACTCATACAACTCTTTCGCGGGGGATGAGGCCCCTTCGAGCAACGTATCCTTTTCATCGATAAAACAGGCCCCGTCTCCGCTGAAGAGCCATTGAGATTTTCCGGGGGAGGAGCCTATGCAGATAATTTCTCCCCTCGCCGACAATGTTCGCAGCGCTGCCGGGTCGTAGTTCTTCATCCTGTTCCTGAAGATCTCAGCCTCCCATAACTCGGAGCTAAGAGCATATCCTTCCATTTGTTCGAGAACAGTCACAAGACCCGCTTCACCGTTTGTCTGCGTTGAAGGATGCCGGTGCTGCCAATGAGAAAGAAAACTCGTGAAATCGCTGATCGAAGCCGGCTTGATCTCCTTCCGGAGAATGTTGATCGACGCCCGATGGATCCGTTCCAGGTTCGGCCTGTAGCACCATTGCACGATCTCATGTTCCGTCGAGAATGAACCGTGAATGATCTGTTCCTCTTCGGGGAGGGACCGGAGGATGCCTTCGCATTCTTCGTTTGGAATTCCGAACCGCGAAGCGATCTGTTCCGCCCGGAGAGGCGTATGCGAGCGGAGCATTCGCGTTATCAGGAAGCGGAGGCATTCTTCCCGCTTGAGCGGCGAGGTTTGAAACTCCTCGGGAAGAGCAACAAGCGTTTCGCGGCTGACCACGGCGATCGGAAGATAGAACGGAACCTCCTCCGCGGCTATAAAAAATTCTTTCCCGTTCATCGTCACGCGAACGATCGTCCCTTGTTGTTGGAGCTGGTCTTTGAGCTTCGGGCCGTTTCCGGCGGAACGCTCCGCCAGCTCTTCCCGGGTCAGTTCACCGATTCGCAGAAGGATCTCGAGCAATTCTTCGGCGGTGCGGGCTTTGCGGGTATCAGAGGTGAACTGAAGCTGTTCTTCGATCCGGTCGAGCGCATCGTGCTTGATGACGGTTTTTACGGCGTCGAGGTTCACGACTTCGGCAAGCAGTTCCCGGTTGAGATGCTGGTATTGATTCGCGGAGCTGTTTCTCGGCTGATCCCCTTCATACATGTAGACCGCGATGAAATCGAACAAAACTGCCGATGCGAACGGCGACGGCATTTCTGTCTGGACCGAATGGATGCCGATCGTCCCTGATTCGACCTTCCCCATCACTTCCTTAAAATGTTCGAAATCGAGGGCGTCGTTCAGGCAATCGCGGATCGTTTCGATGACGATCGGGAAATCGTCGACCTTGCGCACGACCTGAAGCAGATCCCCGGCGCGGAGCCGCTGCAGCCAAAGGGGGGTCCGTTTTCCGATCCTAGTCTTCGGCAACAGAAGGGCCCGCGCTGAATTTTGCCTGAATAGCGCGCCAAAAAGGGGAGAGATGACCAGTTCATCAAGGATCAACTCCTGCGCTTTTGCCGCGGTGAGGCCGGCGAAAAGGTCGAGCGGGAGCCGTTCGACGTCCGAACAGCGGAAGAGAATTCCGTCGTCATTGTAGAGCATCTGGATCTCGGTGCCGAGACGTTCGCGGAGCTGGTGCGAAAGGACGAGCCCAAGGAGCCCGTTCACCCTTCGGCCGAAGATGGAATGCACGACAATGCGCGGATCGCCGATCTCGTCGCGGAACCCTTCCACCACGATCGAAGAATGCGTGGGAAGAAATTTCGTTGCCGCCTTTTGCTGCCGGAGATAGTCGACGATGTTTCGCGCCGAATGTGCATCGACGGGATAATTGTCGCGAAGCCATTCGACGTGGGCGGGCTCACCGGATGAAAGCTCGTCCAGGAATTTTCCGATCTTTTCGCCGAGCTCGAACGTCCGCCCGATTCCTTCTCCCCGCCAGAAAGGCATCCGCGCCGGTTCGCCGGGAGCCGGCGCGACGACGATCTTGTTGGCGTCGATGTCGAGCATCTTCCATACGTTCGAACCGAGAATGAAGGTATCACCCGTCCGGCTTTCATAAATAAACTCTTCGTCCACTTCGCCGATCTTTGTTTTCAGATCCTCCAGGTAGACGCCAAAATAGCCCCGGTCGGGAATTGTACCGGCATTCGTGATCGCAAGATGCGATGAGCCGGGAAGCGCCGAGAGCGTATTGCGGACCTTGTCCCACGAGATCCGCGGCCGCAGTTCGCGGAACGCTTCGTTCGTGTACCGCCCGGCGAGCAACTGGACGACGCTGGTGAAGGCCTTTTTTGAGAGGCTTTGATAGCAGGTGGATTGGCGAACAAGGTCGAACAACTGTTCCGCGTTCCAATCTTCCACGCTTACCATCGAAACAATGTGCTGGGCAAGGACGTCGAGACAGTCGTGCGGAACGTGCGTCTCTTCGATCGCATGCTCTTCCATTTCCTTCGCGACCACGGTCGACTCGATCAGGTCCTCGCGGTGCGTGATGAAGATCCTCCCTTTGCTCGTCGCGCTGACGAGGTGCCCCGACCGTCCGACCCGCTGCAATCCTCTCGCAATTCCCTTTGGCGATTGGATCTGGATGACCAGGTCGATGCTGCCGATGTCGATGCCGAGTTCAAGCGCGGATGTTGCGACGAGCACGCGGAGTTTTCCCTGTTTCAGGTCCGCCTCCATCTGTTCTCTGGCCGTTCGCGACATGCTGCCATGGTATGCCTGCACGACGATGTCAGGTATTTTTGTCGGCGGAGATAACGGCTCGGAAGAATACGGAACGGCGTAATTGTTGAAGGTGTGTTCCCGGCCTTCAAGTAGTTCGTTCAAT
Organism: Bacteroidota bacterium; assembly: GCA_035506275.1. Classification (NCBI taxonomy): domain Bacteria; kingdom Pseudomonadati; phylum Bacteroidota; species Bacteroidota bacterium. The sequence continues at coordinate 21,893 of DATJPT010000017.1, read as the reverse complement.
TGTGCGGCAACCCGTTCGGCGAGGCGCCTGTTGTTCACAAAGATCAGCGTTGTTTTGTGCCGGTAGATCTCATCGATGAGCCGGGGGAAGATCAGGGTCCAGATGCTGTCGGTCGGAAGGTCGGAAAAATCCTGCGCGACGCAGTTCACCTGGAGGTCCATTTTCTTCTTGTAGCCGGCGTCGACGATCGTTACGGCGCGGGAGATCAGTTGTCCGTTCTTCCATTCCTGTCCCCCCAGGAACCGGGCGATCGTTTCCAACGGCCGCTGTGTCGCCGACAATCCGATCCGCACGAAAGAATTCGCTGTCGCCCGTTCCAGCCGCTCCAGCGACAATGATAAATGTACTCCGCGCTTGTTCCCGCTGATGGAATGGATCTCGTCCACGATAACGTAGCGGACGGAAGCGAAAATTTTTCTCGCCCTCTGCGACGAGAGCATAAGATAGAGCGACTCCGGCGTCGTGATCAAAATGTCGGGGGGATTTTTCAGGATCGCAGCACGCTCCGCTTGAGTCGTATCTCCCGTGCGGACGGCGCTCCGAAGTTTTGCGAGCTGGACCGATTGTGAAACCGCTGCGTCCTGAATACCTTTGAGGGGAAGTTCGAGGTTGCGATGGATGTCGTTGTTGAGCGCCTTAAGGGGGGAGATATAGAGGACGCGCACGCCGGCGGAACGTTCTTTTTCTCCCCTGTGGCCGTTCTTTGCCGCGGCCAAATTTTCTTCGACCAGGTGATTGATGCACCAGAGAAAAGCGGAGAGCGTTTTTCCGGAGCCGGTCGGGGCGACGATGAGGGTGTTATTTCCTGCCGCAATGGAGGGCCAGCCCAGTTGTTGCGGAGGGCTCGGTTCGCCGAACGATTGTACGAACCAGGAGCGGACAAGGGGATGGAACGCCGCCAAGACATCTGAAGTATTCATCGAATAAAAGTAAGTAATGGGGAGGCGAAGGGCAAGACGGGGATGGAATTTCTGAGCCTCGTTCAGGCGCGGGGTTTCTGGGATGCCGAAAGAGGGAGGCGGATGGTTACGGTGGTCCCGTGTCCAAAATCGCTCTGAATGCTGAGGCTTCCCCCATGCATCTCGATCAGCTGTTTCGCGACGGTCAGGCCGAGCCCGGAGCCCTGCTGTTCATACTGCTTTCGGTTGAACTGCACGTAAGCGCCGATGTTCTCGATCTGCTCGCCGGTCATCCCGCGCCCGCGGTCGATGACCACCATCATTAACGAATTTCCCTCGGTGACGGTGCCGAAGTATACCGGCGTTCCTTTCGTCGAGTACCGGAAGGCGTTGTCGCCGATCTCTTCGACGATCTTTGCGAAGTACTGGGACGAAATCGCCACCGAGCCGGGGACAAGGTGCAGGTCGAGGTCGTCGACACGGTTGCTTTCGAGGGCCTTTTCCCGGGCAAGCTCCTCGATGATGTTCGCGACGTCGGTGCTGCTGTGGAGGAGGAGTTCCTGCTGACGCTTGTCGGTCTGCTGCGTACCGATCTGCGCGTAGATCAGATAATTTTCGACGAGCCGAAGAAGGCGCCTGCCGTTTCTGTAGATCCGCTCGGACATCTTTGCGATCTCTTGCGGCTGCAGGTTGTTGTAGTCCTTGCGCATGATGTCGGCAAATCCGAGGATGCCGTTGAGGGGCGTGCGGAGTTCGTGCGGGATAGCGGTGCTCATCCTCGACCGGAGCTCGTCGAGTTTTCTTTCGGCCCGCTCGGCTATCAGCCGGTGCTTTTTCAATCGCGCGGCGACTGTGGAGACGAGCTCGGCTGGGGAAAACGGCTTGGGCAAATAATCGTCCGCTCCCAGCTCCATACCCTGCCGCATGCCGCCGCGGTCCGGGTTGCTCGTCATGAGGATGAACGGGATCGTCGCCGTCACCGAATCGTTCCTGATGGCGGTCAGCATCTGGTACCCGTTCACCAGCTCCATACGAATGTCGCAAATGATCAGGTCGGGAAGGGATGTCCGCGCGATCTCAATGCCGTCGGCGCCGTTCTTTGCGCCGAGCGCATCAAAGCCGCTGGCGCGAAGTATTGCGATGGTCGTTTCCCGGAGGGAATCTTCGTCGTCGATGACGAGAATTTTGGTCATAATGGACTGCTGCGCTTAAGCTTCTCCCGAAGGCTACGATGCAGAAAAGAAATTTCGTCCTGCAGAATCTTTAATTTTCCAGGCTACAATAAAATTTACAAACCGAAAGGGGAATTGTCAATGGAGTGAATGAAAAGCGATGGAATTATGGCAACAGAGTTTAAGAAAAGGAAACAGCGTTCTGCTCCAATAACTGCAAAATCAAGAATGAAGTTCCTTTGACGCATTGACGCGCGGGGCCAAAAAATGCAGATTGAACGATTGAAGATAAGAGGAGCATAAAAAAGCCCAGACATTGCTGGCTGGGCTTGAGAAAAAACTAGAATGTCGTCTACTTCAGGAGGATGAGTTTTTTTGTCTGTACGAAGGTTCCGGCTTCAAGGCGATAAAAATAGATTCCGCTTGAACAGTTCGATCCGTTCCATGTCCTCTCGTACGTTCCGGCATTCATTTCCTCATTTACCAATCCGGCAACCTGTTGTCCAAGAGCGTTGAAGACTGACAGCCGAACGCGGCTCCGCTCAGGAAGAACAAAACGAATGGTCGTGCTTGGGTTGAATGGGTTCGGAAAGTTGTTTTCCAATACAAAGTCTCTGATCAGGACAGGAGGTTCTTCCACCGCGGTGACCCTGCTCCCCACGACAAACCAGACGGGAAATGTGGCGTCCACCACATACGATTCAGGGTTGTGTGTCCCGTTGAGGTAGTCGCCCTGCATCGGCATTAGCTGGATTGCATCATGCTCGGCGGATTCGAAATTCGTGAGAGTGTGGTAGGCCACCGTCTTATCGTCCCCCGAATATGTGGGGTACCCTATGGCGCCGTTCGAATCGGCGACGATCCCCACATCGCCGGTGTTGAAATCCGCCGCCATGACCGCATACCGGTTCGCTTTGGAATCGACATAGTCGAAGAGGAACCTGTTCGGCGAAGCCTTTGAATACGATGGATTGCCGACGCTCACCCCCTCCGGCAGCGGCGGGAAGATGCTCTGGATCGTTCCCGATTCAACATCCAGCACATTGATGGTCCAGTATCCAATTTGTGCGCCGGTTTGATTCGTCACCTGGTTGAACACGTCGTACAACAGATACCTCCCCGACGGATCAAACGACATCGCGTCGGCGTAGAGGGCAGTGTTCGTATTTGTGCCGTCGTACGACGGCGTAGTGATCGTGAACTTTTTGTCGTTGGCGGAATTGGTAAGGTCAAAATAATAGATCGAGGTATCGACGAACTTGGTGGTCAGCGCGAGGCTGCTCGACCCGGGGCCGATCGCTACGCTCCACCAGACATGCTGGGTGTCGACCAGCGTTTCCTGCGGCGAACTCGGGTTGGAGGTGATGGCGCGGAGGTCGTTATCGGAGTCGACGAAGACGATGAGCCCCGATGTATCGGTCACCGCCGGCCGGTTGAGCACCAACGTGGTCGTGAGCGGCGATAAACCTCCCGATGCGCCGGGGAGGGGCTTGGCGACATAGATCGAGTTCGGATCCCCCGGGTCGGTGTTCACGGCGATGATCCAATCCTGCCCCTGAAGGTGCGTTGCCGGCGGTCCGGACGGGGGGGTTCCTTCAAGGACCCCGACGGCATCCCATGAATTTTTCACGACGGTCACTTCGTTGCTCCCGGTTCCAAAAAGATCGGAGGCCGCTTCTGCCGTGGCGATGCGCGCATCGAGAAATTGCGCGCTGCGGGTCAGATAGACCGTCAACGCCCTGTACCATATTTGTCCGGCCTCGTGCCTCCCGATCGACGAGGCGACCAGGTAAAAGGCGTGATTCGGGATCCCGCTGTTCAGGTGAACGCCTCCATTGTCCTCGTCGGTGTTCCCGAATTCGCTCATGATCGCAGGCTGCCAGGCGGCCGATCCCTCCGAACCTCCGTTGTGCGGATTGGAGAGATCCCTCAGTGCGCCGGAAGGGAATGTGCTCAGATCCTTGATGATCTGTTCTCCGATGGTCCAATTCAACGTGTCCACCAGTGTAGCAAACACGTCCGACATCGATTCGTTCAGCGCCCCCGATTGTCCTTGATACAAAAGGTTCGCGGTATGCTGCGTGACCCCGTGCGTCATCTCATGTGCCGCAACGTCAAGTCCGCCGGCGAGTGGCTTGAAGTAAGTCGCCCCGTCGCCGTAGCACATGAAAAGCCCGTTCCAGAAGGCATTGTCGAGCGCCGTGCTGTCCTCGGTAACGTGGACGATCGAATAGATCGACATTCCCGCGTCGTCGATCGAGTTCCGGCCGAACGTTGTCCTGTAGAAATTGTATGTCGTGATCCCATTGAAGTGCGCCGACACGGTCGCAGGATCGTTCCATGCATTATTGAGAGAGGCCACATAATAGAGCGGCATGCCGACATCATGATTCTGCAGGTCGAAGCACTGCAGGGCCCCTGCAACTGAGTCGGGAAAATGGGTCTGTGCACTGACGAACATCGGCTCCGATGCATCGATCATGTAATAAACGCTGTTTGTAAGAACAGTTCCAAACGACCGTGTGACGCCGTTCAGGTCTGTCCCGTTGGCAGTCGTCGGGCCGTCAGAGCAAACGTTATTGTACCGGTCGAGGATTTTCCCATTGGTTGCATCCACAAAGTAATACCAGTCTTCGGTCATACCGTTGCGCGCCTCCACGTGCCAGGTCAGGTGAGCGGTCTGGTCCTTGTCAAACCAGATCACCTCCTTCGCTGCAGGTCCCGCATAGCCGAGCAATGATTGCATTCGATTCGGCAACGTTCTTATGGGACGGTTCCGCCGCATGTCCGCGAGCACCGTATTCACGGCCGCTTCTTTCGTTATGCTCGGATTCACCTGCACAGCCGCGCTTCTGGTTGGCGCGATGCGTCCGGTGAGCGAAGCGGCGGTTCCCTCCCTGCCGATGTGGACGATCATTTCTTTTCCCCAGACATCTATCCCATGGCTTGTCTGTTTCATTTTTACGTGTGTCATGCCCAGCTCATCCTGCATGACGTTTGAGACTTCGAATTCCGCGCTCGGAGAATCGATCTGAAGCAAGGCTTTCTTGTCGTTGATGAACCGGTACGCCTCTCCGGTTGCGCTTCCTGCCGATGAGACTGAAGTTGTCGCCGAACGGGGAAGGGTTGTTTCCTTTAGATAGAGAGGAGTCCCCGATTCCTTATCGACGATCATCCTTATTCCCTCATCCTTTGCGGCAACGACGGCGCTCGGCGCCGTCAGGCCGATTCGATTCGCGGCCGGGGCCGAGTTCTTCGCAGTGTTTTGGACGCGGGGTGAAATTGCCGGCAGAGCTTTCTTGCCCAGGAGTGCTTTAAGTTTGGCAGCCGGTGTTTGTGCATCAACGGATGCCCTTTGCGCACTCCCTATTGACTCGCGTGCCGGGACGGCGGTCTTTAACTGTTTTACGAGTTGCTGCCCGTCCGCGCTGTGTACCCCTATCAGGAATACCAAACCTCCGATAACACCGGTAATGGGGGTTTTCATCGTCAAACCCTTTCCTATTATTTGATGGAAGTCTTGACAGTTTGTATGAGTGTTTTCAGGCTTGAAGGTAATTCTGCGGGAACTTCTTTTCCCGCAAACGAAACGTGCAACGACTTCGGTCCCTTCTCAACATCCAGAATCGTGGAAATATTTCCCGTCCGTTCGTACTTGGTCTCGAACAATTCCCGGCTCGTGAGAAGCGAGTCAAGGGAGCGGAGCGTCTCGATCGAAAGGGTCGTGCTGTCCGAATACTCCCGTTCACCCATTCCGATACGCTTCCACCGGCGGGCCCAGCCATCGTCAGTGATCTCAATGCCCGAGTAGAGTCCTACGAAACCGCCGCCCGAGTAGAGCTCGATTCTCAGCGGTTCGCTCGATCTCTGGGGAGAAGCAGAGCAGGAGATAACAAGAAGTGCCGGTAAAGCGAGGCTGAAGGCTATGACTGCGTAACGCGCTTCGAAATGCCGGTCGAATTTGCTGCGGTTGATCATCATGGTCTTCCGGTTGCTTGTTGCAGCGGCAGAACAATGACGTTCCTTCGGAAAGCCGGAGACTGCGCCTGCTGCCCGCTCTCGCGAACGAATAGGCCAGCACCGGCCGGGGTCCGTAAACGCAATCGCCCGTCGCCTCTGCCAGGGTGTTTCGGTTAATTTTGAGACACAGAAGTTGTGTCCGTCGGGGAAAAATCAGAATGGAACGCTTCCTACAGCAAAAGAAAGCTACGTTTTCTATGGCTCAAACGCAAACAAAAAACTCGCCATTTACGGTGCACCGACCCTTGCGCAGCCTTAATCGGTTCTAATTTTGTTCTCGCGTTTGACAAAACCACACTTTTGTTATACCATAAATATAAATGCGTACAATACCCTCCGATATTTCCCTCCGGTTTTCCGGAACCACGGCCTGATGTCCATGCCGATGTGGAGAAGAAATCTGATCGTCTGCTGGTTTGGGATGTTCGTCACCAGCGTCGGCATGAGCCAGCTCGCTCCCGTTCTGCCTCTCTACATCAGACAACTTGGCGTCGGGAGAACCGACCTGATCGAACAATATTCCGGGATCGCGTTCGGAATCACGTTCATTGTCTCGGCGGTTTTTTCCCCGGTTTGGGGATACGCCGCCGACAGGGTAGGACGCAAGCCGATGCTCCTCCGCGCGAGTCTCGGCATGGCGATCGTCCTCTTCTGCATGGGCTTCGTGAGGGACGTCTACCAGCTCATTGAGCTCCGGTTCCTGCAAGGAGCGATCACCGGCTACACCACCGCCTGCATTACGCTCATCGCAACGCAGACGGACAAAGAGCACGCTGGCTGGGCGCTGGGGACGCTCTCCACTTCCAGCATCGTCGGTTCGCTCCTCGGTCCGATGATCGGCGGATACATCGCCGAGAGCCTCGGTCTGCCGTATATCTTCTTCATCACGGGGGGACTGCTGATGGTCGCATTTCTTACCACCCTCTTTTTTGTGAAGGAAACCTTCGTCCGCCCGAGCGAAAAGACCCCGGGGGCAACGCAGGTGTGGCAGAGCATTCCGCACAAGAGGCTGACGGTCACGGTCTTTGCCACCTATTTCATGCTGATGCTCGGACTCTATTCCATCGAACCGATCGTGACGATCTACGTCAGCCAGCTCTCCGCCGATGCCCAGCATGTTGCCCTGGTATCGGGGCTCGTCTTCTCCGCGTCGGGGCTGGCGAATATCCTGGCGGCGCCGCGTCTCGGAAAAATCTCCGACAAAATCGGTCCTCAGAAGGTGATGCTCGTCGCCCTCGTTGCGGCGGGAATCATTTTTATTCCGCAGGCGTTCGTCAGCGACCCGTGGCAGCTCCTCGCTCTCCGGTTCCTGCTCGGACTTGCCACGGCCGGTTTGAACCCGTCGGTCAATACGCTCATTAAGCGCCTCACTCCCGACGAACTTGCGGGAAGAGTCTTCGGGTTCAGCATGTCGGCTGCGTACTTAGGTGCGTTCGCGGGGGCGTCAATGGGAGGGGAGATCGCATCGATCTTCGGGATGCGGTACGTCTTTTTCACGACGAGCGCTCTGATGCTGGCAAACGCAGCGCTCGTCTATTTCAGCATTTACCGGAAACTGAACAGGACGGCGTGAGCGGATGCGGCAGCGTTCCCGCTGTCGAAAATGTTCCGTTCATCGGGTCATTTGAGGAGCATCAGCTTCTTTGTCTCGGTGAAGCCCGAAGCTGTCAGGCGATAAAAATAAACGCCGCTTGCCAACCTCGAGCCGTCAAAGACCACCCGATACGAGCCGGGGCGCTTCTCTTCGTCGACCAGTTTCGCTACCTCCCTGCCGAGAAGATCATACACCATCAGCGTTACGCGTCCGTTCACAGACAGCTGGTAACTGATCACTGTTGAAGGATTGAACGGGTTGGGGTAGTTCTGCGCCAAGACGAAACTCGAGGGCTGCGCATGCCGTACTGGGACAGCCGTCGCTGCCGAGGGATGCTTGATGACCAATGCGGGGTCGCCAAGGAGCGTAAATCTTTTTGTCATCTCATACCAGTATGCATCTGGCTTTGCCTCCTCGAAAACCGGGCCGATCGGCTGCTCCCTCTTTGCAATCAATGAATCGACCATCGCGGCATAAAACATATAGGTTTGCCACTCATAATTCAATCCCTCCGAGGAGATGACTGCCACGGCCCCGCCATTGCTTTTTTGAAGAAGGTGTGTCGGAATCGAGATCGGCGGGCGCGTGTCGTATGTCAGGTCGCATCCTCCAAACAGACAGACGGGGAGCCGGTTGCCGTTGGTGAGAGAATCGACGTCCGCGGTCGTGAAATAATCTGTGGCCGAGAGGACGACCTGATTCGCATGGCCGCAATACGATACGATCGCAGCCCCCGCATCCCAGAGTTTCAGGAAACTCATTGTGTCGATGTGGTTCGGCGAGGATGCTCTGATATCGACCGGGATCGTGTCGCTCCACACCGTGCAGAAACGAGAGCGAAGCTGTGCCGCATCACTCTCAAAAATAAAACCGCCGTCGAGAGAGTCGAAATCTGCCAAAGAAATTACTCTTTTCGTCCATGCCGTCGCGGTGTCGTCCTCGTACTCGATCGTTTTTGCGATCATGGTCGAAAGCGCCGATGAATCCCACGCCGGAAAGCGGGCGATGCATCCGCGGGTGTGCGGAAGCCCTGTGCTGTCCATCTGCTCAATGAACCATTGATCGATCATCAAGGTGGAGTCGAACACTGTGGCCCCGGCATTGATAAGTGTCTCGGGCTCCGGATGGGATGGAATCGCGTCAGTGTTCCCCGCAAGAACAAAGAATTGCGGCTTGGGGTCGCTCCAGTTCGAGAGCGAATACTGCACGAAACTTTTCAGTGCGGTATCAGGAGTTGTTCCGCCGCCGAATTGCGCATAGATCGTGTCCAATTCCACGACCATCGTGGCCAGACCGTTCTTAGCGCGGCGGAAGGCAGCCAGCGTTTCTGCGGCCGCGCAGGAGGAGGCAGGAGCGATAAGAATGTAGTCGGCCCGGTTCGTCGTATCCTTGAGGTCGCCGGCGATCGTCCGCCCGGGCAGGATGGATATGAAGAGAATGAGAAGACAAATCTTTTTCATCGGTCTATTCAGTATGCTGTGCCGGCGTTGGAGCCCCCCGGTTCAAGTCCAAGTGCTGGCATTGAATCGATTTCCAACGACGGCCAAAGTGAAAAAATGCCCGTGTGATGAGCTTCGTACCTCACATAATATTTCCCGGTCGGGGGAGGACCATCGATGATATTATTCGCCCCCCTTTTTCAATGAAGAGACGAACGCGCGTATTCCTCCAAAAAAAACTTCCGGCTGTTCAAGCCATGGAAAGTGTCCGGCCTTGTTGATGATCAGGAGCGCTGAGCCGGGGATCTCGTCGTGCAGGCGCTGCGCGGCGGCGGGAGAGCAGATGAAGTCATCACTCCCTGCGACAATGAAGGCCGGTATTTTTGTTGCCGGCAGAAATGTGTCCAAATCCGCTGATGTCTGGTCGGATATTCCCCGTCCCCGCTGCGCGGCGAACGAGACAGTTGTTTTCTCGAACACCCACCGGTTCTTTTCCAGGTTTTCGATCGACGAGAAAAAGAAAGGGAGGATGGTTTGAATCATCGTCTCAAATTCTTTTTGAGTCGTCGGCATCGTCCGGAAGGCCTTGAAGGCGCTGTCGAACCAGGGCTCGTTCTTTCTCAGCTGCATCCGCTCGATCCGTTCATTGCTCTGAGACGTGTTCCCCACCGGGGCGTCTGCGAGGATCAATCCGTCCACGCGATGAGGGTATTCGAACGTATAATTCAGTATCATCGGACCTCCGTCGGAGTGTCCCATGAGCCATACCGTTTCAACCCCGAGGTGTTTTCTCAGCCCTTCGAGGTCGTCGACAAAATTTTTCATCGCATAGGCGTTTGAATCGGGGCGCTCCGAGCGGCCGCAGCCGCGGGTATCCAGGTAGACCATGGTGAAGATTTTTTCAAGCGGTTTCAGCGTCAGAAAATACATGTCGCTGCTCGGTCCCCAGCCGGGGGTTGGGTGGATGCAAACAGGACCGGAGCCGGAGACTCTGTACCAGAGCTTCAGCCCGTTGATCTGTGCCGTAAACTCTCCGCTTGCAAGCTGAACATCTTTACCCTGGCTGATCTGCGAAAGAAGACTACCGTTGAGAGAAAGGTAGAGGAGTATGAGAGCTGATAACGTGAAAAGTCTGAATGCGTGGTCAATTTTCATGTGTGCTTTGAATTGATCGTGAATGAAATGTGTCGTCTATCGTTCTGTGGAGAATGTGAGAATTTTGCGATGATAGGTCCTATGACAGTCTGCAATGCATTGTCCATAGCGCATAGACTAAGCCTGCGGATGATCGGAGCGATATGTCGGCGTTATCGATCGCTATCGAAGGGCCGGCGGCTGGTTCTGAAGTTGAGCGGCCGATAAGGGGAGCAACAAGAGCCGCAGTTACTTCGTCCACGAGGTGTAATCGCCGTTGATGTTTATCAATTGCTGCAAGCTGTCCAAATCCGTGCTGTAAATCATAATTCTGTTACTGGAACCATAACCATAGTTTGGTTCCAAATCTGTCGAGGAGCAGACGACATGTTTATCATCCGGCGACCACATCGCATAATCGAAGGAGGTCTCATATCCGCTGATGATCTTATGATCGTTGGACCCGTCCATATTAATGATCCAGATTTCGCTCCCGCGGTTCACGTTCACGAAGCTCTTTGTGTACACGATCTGTTTTCCGTCTTCCGAGATGTCAGGATTGCCGGCCGCTGTCACCGTATCACCCAGCATCGAAGCTCCGATGAAGTGGTATGAAGAATCTTGTGGATCCAGCCTGACAAGCTGAATGTAACCGCTGGGATTCGGCGTGCAATAAACCGCATAGGCGTCACCAGGGCCAAAGGCGATGTTCGAGCGTGCATCAACGGCGAACTTGACCTTGTTCCCGTTTATTATCATCTCGTGGGTTCCGTATATGGAGGAGTAAACAGGAAAATTGTGACGTGTGTATCCGATGACATATGTTGTATCGGACCTCGTCAGCGTACCGCTGCCTAGATCCAAGACCGAAGATCTGCTCAGCTCATTATAGGCTATCTGATCGCCTCGCGGGGAAATAAATGCCCCGACAAAGTCGTCAGTCTGGTCGGAGGAGACAACCGACTTGACCGATCTGTCACCGGGGTCAATGATGTAGATGCGCTCGCCCGAGGCATACTCCCCTTCGTCCTGATTCACAAACGCGATTTTGCCGGTGAGCCAGCCCCACGGGATTGTAGAGAGGTCCGGCTGCGTCTGGGGACTCAGGATATCACAGCCCATGACGAGGGATTGGGACAGGGAAAGCACAACGACCGCAGCCTCAAGAGTTGTGACCGCTGAAAATGAAAGTTTCGGAAATTTGAAGTTCATATGTTTCTGCTGCAACCGAGCGAGTAGCGGCATACTCCAGCCCCAGGAATCATCTTACGGGAGCGACGCCGAGTAGCGGTCAGGGAGCCCGTATTTTTTTTGCGGCGTAAATACCGGGTCAGGATATACGGCATTCGTATCAACGACAATTTTGCGCACAGTTTGGATGGAGGCTAGGCCTCTATTCCTTGTTTGTATCTAAGACACTTACATACCAATAGGTCATTCCGCCGTCGTATTGCATCGTCTTCAGATGAGTGGAATCCAGGTAATATTCAGTGAGGAGCTTGAACATGCTCTCTGGAGGCGTGCTGCGCGCAGTGGAATAATATTCGAAATAGTGGATGGACCGGATTCCTTCCCTTCTGATGATCTCATCCGGGGGAGTGTGCGCTGGACGGGAGTCACGTGTTGCTCCGCCGCTTGAACGGGTGTAGATTCCAGAACAGGTGCGGTCGCATTGTTCTTGCAGGATCGGATTGATTGGAGCTGCGCGAGCATCACGATCGCGGGGATTGCCGCTCTAAAGTGTTTCATGATTCACCCCCTTGCACTCTGACGATTGCCGACGAAGTGCCAGCGAGGTGCTTCATCGCCATCTAAACATGGGAATAATGGAGTTAGGAGAGAATTCTGCCTGCGTGCGCCCCAAGATCCCCCTTGTGTGGCAGACACTTTAAAAAGAAATTGCGAGAATTGCAAACGGTAGGTTGTGTTACAGTTTGAAAATTTCCCATCTCGCTCCCAAACTCAGTTTGGCAGTCGCTTCGGCAGCTAGTCTTCCGGTTGAACACATCGAGAACTAGATTCACTCCCTCCCCGATCTAAGATCGGGAACGTGAGAACTATCGTCCCAAAAGCTCCGAATGCGGGACTGTAACACTGCCAGACGGTGAGACAAAGCGGCCGAATCTGCCCCCTCAAGTATTTTCGCCTAAAACTAAGCCAAAAATCACATTTCAAAGATCTCAATCTCTCCAGTCCAAATTTTTCTTCCTCATTCGTTGTTATTATAGAGTTCAAAAAGGGTCTGATAATGCCACATGGACAAAAGGGAAGAAACTGAAAAAATATTTGCTGATATTCAGGAGTAGGTTCAATTTTGCCGATGCATCCCCTGAACAACTTCAACGCTCATTGTTAAAATGGCGGAAGTGGCTAGGTGAACTCGAAGACAGGAAGAAACTGGGAAGCGGCGAGCGTTTGCTGGCCGGCGGTACCGTTCTCTCCGGAGCAAAAAAGGAATTAATTCACGGTCCTTTCTTGGAGAGGATGGAGACCATCGGGGGATATCAGGTCATCAAAGCCGGCAGTCTTGACGAGGCGATTGAAACGGCGAGAGGCTGCCCGATCTTTGAAAGCGGCGGAAGTGTTGAAGTGCGCGAACCGGCCCATAACCGATGAAAAAAATTCATGAACAAACTACAAATGCATCCCATGGCAAAGGGCAATAACATGAACGGCAAGAATTCTCCGGCACGGATGAACCCTAAGGTTGATTTCTTCTTTCATAAGACCAAAAAGTGGGGAGGAGAATACGAAAAAATGAGGACGATCGCACTTGACTGCGGCCTGACCGAAGAATTGAAGTGGGGGTGTCCGTGCTATTCATTCCAGAATAAGAACGTAGTGTTGATCCATGGGTTCAAGGAATACTGCGCCTTCCTCTTTTTCAAAGGCGCCCTGCTGAAGGATACTCACCATATTCTGATCCAGCAAACGGAGAACGTGCAGTCGGCGCGCCAGATCCGGTTCACCAACGTCCGGGAAATCGTCGGGATGAAAACCATCCTGAAGGCTTATATTTATCAAGCGATCGAGGTGGAAAAGGCCGGCGTTAAAGTTGTTCTGAAGAAGACTTCAGACTACAAAGTTCCTGAAGAATTTCAAATTAAGCTGGATACGATGCCGGCCTTAAAAAAAGCTTTTGAATCGTTGACGCCCGGACGGCAAAGAGGATATCTCTATTATTTTTCTCAACCCAAGCAATCCAAAACCCGGGAGTCGAGGATCGAAAAATATACGGGGCACATCCTCGATGGAAAGGGGATGGACGATTAATGGTGCAAAAAGAAAAGATCAAAACGGAAAGAGGAGCATTTTATGACAAAGAAAAATAAGATCATTTATTGGATCGGCACACTTTGGCTTGCGTTGGGAATGGTGTCGACCGGGGGAGGGCAGTTGTTCAAAATGAGTGCGGGACAAGGGGGATCGGACATGATTTCTCACCTCGGCTATCCTCTTTATCTTCTTCCCCTCCTCGGTGCATGGAAAATTCTCGGCGTTATCGCGGTACTTATTCCTAAGTTTCCCCTGTTGAAGGAATGGGCCTATGCCGGCTTTTTCTTTGCCATGACCGGAGCGATGTATTCACATCTCGCCGCAGGGGATCCCGCGAGCACAATTCTTCCCTCGCTCCTCCTCCTCGTCCTGACGCTGTTATCGTGGTATTTCAGGCCTGCAGAGAGAAAGATCATCTTAATTAATAGCTGAATTTCATTCCCTCCATTACGAGACATCCGGAGCGGGAAATAAGAACACTCGATCAAATGATCTAAAAGTTGACATTTCAGGAAAGGAGAAGAGAGGAATGAAAGAGTTTATGTTTCTTTTCAGGTTTGGGACAAACCAAAAGAAGGCGTCTTCCGAAGAATTTCAGAAGGAGGCGATGAAATGGCAGGAGTGGACGTCGGCCTTAATGAAGGAAGGGAGGCTTACCCCCGGTTTGCGCTTATCGTCGAATGCTAAGGTGATAAAAACAAAAGATAAGCGGGTGCAGGACGGACCCTTTGCGGAAGGGAAGGAGGTTGTCGGCAGTTACTGCACCGTCAAAGCGCGCGACCTCGACGAGGCTGTCGAAATGGCAAAACAATGCCCGATCATGGACCATGAGGATGCCAGCGTGGAGGTGAGGGAGATCGTTGTCTACAAGTAGAGGGGAGTGAGAATAGAATACAGGAGACAGAAGTCAGAATACAGAAGGAAGAAGATAGAAGTCAAAGTGCAGAATGTAAAATCGAGCCATGACTAAGGATAACCGTCCAAGATGTGGGTGCGGATGGCAAACCGCACAACAATTTTGTACCGATGAAACCCGATAACGTCGATAAGCTTGTCGATCACCTTTTTCGCCACGAGTCCGGCAAGATCGTTTCAGTATTGACGAGAACGTTCGGAACGGAGAACCTCGAGATCGCCGAGGACGTGGTGCAGGATGCCCTCCTTCTTGCGGTGCAGCTCTGGCCGGTGAACGGAATTCCCGACAACCCGTCCGCCTGGCTTTACCGCGCCGCGAGGAACAAAGCCGTCGACATCCTAAGACGGAATAAGCATGCCATCAGACTTGCCGCCGGCGAGGGATCCGATCTTCCCAGCCCGCCGTTGTCGATCCCCGAGACGATGGACGAACCGGGGCATGAAGAGATCGTCAAAGATGACATGCTCAGAATGATGTTCGTCTGTTGTCATCCCTCCATTCCCGAAGAAAACCAGGTTACGCTCATCCTGAAGGTGCTCTGCGGGTTCAGCACCGGTGAAATTGCTAGGGCATTCCTCACCTCCGAAGAGACGATTTCAAAGAGGCTCTACCGAACAAAGGAATTCTTCAGAAACAACAAGGTTGAGTTTGCGATCCCGTCGCAGGACGAAGTGAGGTCCCGGACCGAAGAGGTGCTGAACGCAGTCTACCTCCTCTTCAACGAAGGGTATAATTCGACCGAATCCGAAGAATTGATCCGGAAGGATCTGATGGAAGAAGCGATGCTCCTCTGTGCAATGCTGACGGAGAACCCGCTCACCAGTCTGCCGGAGACCTATGCGCTGATGGCGTTGATGTGCTTCCAATCATCGCGGAACGACAGCCGCCTCTCGCCGGAAGGGGAAATTATCTTGATGCAGGATCAGGACCGGAGCAAGTGGAATTTCGGCCTGATCGTCGCCGGGAACGAATACATGAACAAGTCGGCGTTCGGGGGTTCGCTCAGCAGGTACCATCTTGAAGCGGCGATCGCCTTCGAGCATTCCACCGCCGGGAGTTTTGAAGCGACGAACTGGCCGAGGATCCTTGAGCTGTACGAGGCGCTCTGCCGGATCTCTCCGTCCCCGGTTCTGGAGATGAACAAAGCGGTAGCTGCGATGAAAGTTTGGGGCGCACGCGAGGCGTTGAATATTCTGACAAACGTCGGGGACAAAAAGAAGATCGAGACGTACTACATCTATCACAGTCTGATCGGGGATATTTATGCGCAGCTTGAACGAAGGGGAGAAGCGCTGCGCGCGTTCGAGACCGCCATGAGCATGACGAGGTCCGAGGCGGAGCGAAAACTGCTGCGCGCGAAAATTGCCGCTGTCACTGCACGAAATGCCGCGGCGGTGTAAGGGGCCGGCGGTCAATGCTACGAGCTCAGCCGCCAGCGACAGCTCCCGTTCTTCTCGAAAATCGTCCCTCTGTTCCGCACAGCAAACCGCAAGAGCTTCCTTGACTTCATGGAAAAGTCCGCAACTGATCCTGAACTGCTTGTTAACGATGACCACTTTGAGATATCAGGAAGGACAAAGCGCAGCTGCGGTCATTGCGTTTGCTGATGAGGGGAGAAGCGGGGAAACAAGTAGCGCCAACGGGAATCGAACCCGTATTTGAGCCTTGAGAGGGCTCCGTCCTGAACCGTTAGACGATGGCGCCGGTTAAGTGTTGCGAACTCTGGTGAATTTCGACGGTTATCTATTACTTCAAACTCTCAATAAGTAAATTTTTCCCTATTTTTCTCTCAAATGGTAACCGCTTGGTAACCACCTCAAAAGAACAAGATTAGGTTGATCAATTTACGAAATGATGGTATGGAGTGCAACATTCTATATGTAATATTCTTTTTCGTAACATCGTTCATTTTACTCGAAGAAAAAGAAACCGATTAGTGCCGAATACCAGTACTATCCTTTTTTGCTAAATGTCTGAGGAGTTCTCTTTTTCCGCATAGCGATTGCCAGAGAAGCCGGGGGTTTTGTCATCTTCCACAATCCTAAGAGATTCATCGTATCATTTCTTCAAAAGTTGTGTCATTGACGAAGTGACAAAATACTATTTTGTCATCATGTCATACACCATAGGTAACCTGCGAAATGACAAAATGCGACCTTCCGTCCGCAAAAAGGAGATAGCCAAAAAAAATCAAAATGGCGATATTCAAGAACGGCAGATAACTACTCAATGTTTATGCGGTCGGACGCAGCAATCATTTAAAGCATATAAAACGGTGCTATATCAAACCGTGAGAAGAGGGACCGAATGAAGAATGGACAAGTGCAGATGGCGTAACAACCACTGGTTGTTGTCAATTCACGTAGATCCACAACCGAGAATCTTTTTGCTCATCCCGAATATAGAGCACACCGCCTTGTTCAAGCGCCGATTCGATCCTGTCGATGTCACGGTCAAGATCTTTTGACCCGATCATCGCCAGAACAATGCCGACGGCTCCAACTGATTTCACAGGCACTTTGGATATTGTGGGCTGCGACCCGCTGTCGGAGCTTTCAACTATGAGCTGGTCCTGCATTTCGGAGCTTTCTTTCATTTCCTGATCGAACTTTCCACCGTAGATTTTTGTCTCGCCTTTTCCGGTACTGTCTTCTATTCGTTTAGTAGAGCCATCCCGATATACATGCAGGAGTGATTCATAGGACATTTTTACGCCGTTGACGTCGAAATCTCCACCAGTGCTACTCAGGAGCTTGACGAGAGAGAGCGAAAGTCCGATCTTTTGAACTTGCGTTCCATCTTGTGAGTTGACAATCCAGATACATTTTGTTTGGGCGTTAATCTGGCTAAATACCACGGCAGTGAGCAGCACAACTGAGAACATAGAAATGTTATGCTTCATGAGAGACCTCCTTTTATTCTATGCATAAGCATTACGAGGCACGGGGTCTGGAAGTTTCAGTGAGACTTGACCTCCAAACCCCACCCATCCCACACCCGCTTAAGCTTCTTCTTTCTGACTGCACGCGACAAGCTGCCCATATCTCCCAGCGATGGTTTCATAACAAAATAATGCGAGTCCGATTGTCCATAACAGACTGGATAATGCCAGTGTTCATACAGAGAAAGAAGCGCAGGATGTCCGTCATCTATTGCTCTCCTCAGATCGCGGATCTTTCGATACTTGAGTCCGTGTCTCTTAAGCACTCTTTTGATGTCGCTGATAGAGGTTCCTTCATAGGCGGTGCGGAGTTCGAGCTCGACTGATAGAGGAGTGCAGCGTTTACCGAAGTATTTCGGGATGGTGTAGGCCGATTTCGCACCGCAAGAGTAATAGTCAAGCTGAATCGAACAGGGAAAGTTTGGAAGGATGATTGCGTTTGGGTAGGCGGATTCTTCAAGGCGAGCTGCAGCTGTTGCCACAAAATCAACCGCCGTTTGTAATTGCATGATAGTTCCTTTCGGGTTGTTTCTATCTTATACCCGGTATTGAAACTTATCAGCATTATCGCGACCTTCTAACGGGGCGGATGGGGCACTTCGGAACATGACCTTCGTATGAAGATATCTACTTTAATCATATTTATTACTCTGTTTCTCCTCTCGGTTAGTTGCAGAAAAGAGCCACCGACCAATTCCCCTTCGCCAACCAGTTGCGACTCTCCTCCTGGTAACCGAAATTTTACTTGGCGAACCGATACGATTGCCTGGTGGCCGTCAGAAGTAGGTGGGGTGTGGGCGTTTTCTGATAACGATGCATGGGTCGTCGGAAATCTTCATGGTCCCACCGTTCCTGGTCAGACAAGTTACATAGCATTGCATTGGAATGGTACCGAATGGAAAGATACAATCCAATTCACGGATGTTTTCGCAATACCAAATGACGTGACAGGCGATAACCGTTATATGGTTGCCGCTGGATATTTGCTGTACGTTGGTGAGAAACCGGCAATAGCTGAGTTTGACAATTCGACAAAAAAATGGAGCGGGTATCAATTTCAAACTCCAGGAGTGCTGTACTCGGTTTGGACAGATAAAAATGGCTTCTTTATTGCCGTTGGAGACAGTGGGATGGTATATACGAAGGATGGATACAGCTCACAGTGGGTTTATTCCAAGGCGCCGACAAATTTCACTTTCAATCATGTTAACGGCGTTTCAAAAACTGAAATCTACGCTTCAGGATATTCATCTCTTGCTTCAGGATCGGATTATGAACAATACTGGAAATATGACGGAATAAAATGGTCTAAACTATTTGATAATCAGGATACCGTTGAAAACGTGATTTCGCTGCCAGGAGACTATAGTGTTTTGACTGATATCAATGCTTACAGGTGCTCAGCCACGGATTCTCTCCAGTTGTATCTTGGCGGATTCGATTCCTTTCTCCTTCAATCAAAAGGTCAATCTCTCAACTTTGCAGCCACAAATTTATCGTCGTTGGGGCTTCCATTCCACAGTTTTGGGAGCGTTGCTTTGGTTATAAATATTTTTTCACCAAACGATGTCTGGTTCTGCAGCGCTCGATATGAATCTTATCAGTGGAACGGTAGCACCTTCCAGCAGATAATTATTCCAGGTATCCCTCCTCCAGAATCGGGCTTTGGTGCGATTAGCAGGATAGTGAAAACAAGTAATGGAAAAGCGTTTTTTTCTAACGAGGTCAGCCCACAAGTGTACGTAGTGGCTCAGGGAACGCCGTGAGACGGCAATTTGCGTCAGCTTGAGCCGCTGGTTAGCCCGCACGCTAGAGTCCGACTAAGATGCCGCACGAGCCTTGTGTGCTTCTAATGTATGTATTTCCTGATCCCTCTTTGCTTAGGCTAACAAGGTCATACGAATATTTAACATCGGCAAAGATCGACACAGCGTCATCGAGACGGTAGGATAGTCCGAGACCCAGGTTAAGGTCGAAGTCAGTTCTCCTAGCATCGTTTGACCAGCCGATGGTAGATGCTGGCCCGCCGAATCGATCGTCAACATACGAAGCGGAATTTAGAAATCCGCATGTTCCGCCGACCATGATGTAGGGTCCCAAACCGTAGATTGGAAATTCCTTTTTGAGAGAGACCGAGAGCTGAGTAAACTCGTAGTGGAATTCGATGTCCGGACTGCTTGATTCAAGATACAGATGAACCAACCACGGGATAGTCTTTTCGACATAGGACAGGCCTCCAATGACATAAAGCTCATTGGGCAATTTGGATTGGACGAGGAGGCCGAAATTGGGGCCTAATCCAGTTCCGTAGACGTTCCCGGGGGTAGGCTTGATATCGTAGTTTGACCAATTAATGCCTCCTTGCAGGCCAACCATCGTTTGAGCGACGCAAGAAGCAGTGAGGAGAAGTAGGCCCAATGCTAGTTTGAGCAGAGTCATAATATACGATTCCTTGTGCGGGCTAACGGACCGGGGCTAAGCTGCGGCGACGTACAGCTAGTTCCATGTGGTTCGTTGCGCGGACGTGGCGGTTGTTCATTTCAGTTCCTTTGATTTTTCGCGCGGTGCATTCGCCGACAGCTGGATCCGTCAGTGAGTGCCAAAGGCAGCATGGCGTAAAGCGCCACTTGAGCCGCTGGTTAGGCGGCCTTGAGGCGAAAATAAGTTGCTTAGAGATTCTGGTAGTAAATATTGCCTTCTACGGAGTATGCAATTTTTTTGCCATCCGGAGAAAATGAGAACGAGTTAAGTCCAGCCAGATTTGAATTATGTATACGTACATTGACACCAACGATGAACTTGACGGTTTGAGTGGTCATATCGTAAACATATAAGTTCATGACTGCAGGGACAGTGTTCAGCAGAGTTGCCATCCGAATTATCGCAATTTTCTTGTTGTCGGATGACCATGCACACATTTGGCTATACCCAGTGTTCTGCGGAGCATGCAAAATTGCAGTAGATTCATTGTTAAGAAGATTCGTGAGATAATAAGTCGGCAACGTATCTTGCGTGCAACTGAGCTCCCAAAGGCCGGTCTCATTCCAACGAATTAACATAGGGTACTGCGGTAACGGCGAAGGAAGGTTTGTCGATGATCCGTCTGTGATATCCAATATTCTGCCTGATGAAAGTAGTAATTTTTTCGAGTCGGGCGAGAATAACATAGGATATTCATATAAGTGCAACGCGAAACTCCTTTGCGACAACGTTTTGGTGGAAATAACAAAGACTGAATCAATTGGACCGTTGACGGCCACAAGATTTCGATCCGGTGAGATTACTGCGCTAACGGTTGCCCAGTGTGTAAGACTTTCTGTCGGCTGAACAGAAAAGCCGGACCGTAAAAACGTACTTGTTGAATTATCGAGGTTCAATGTCACATAAAAGACCGAGTCCCCTGCAGTCTGAAATTGATTGAAGTCCCGCCTTGTTGCATCCAAGACGGTTATCATTTTTGAATCACAATTGACGCTTTTTACGGTCCCAGCCATCATGGACCCATCCAGCGTAAGTGCATTATAGGCAATCACGTTGCCGGATTGCAGCCAGCCAATTTGAGATGCCTCTCCCGTCTGTGTTAATTGGATTCCAGGGGCTGTGGTAAACGGGCTTGATGCAACTGGATCAGTGGTGTGATCCATGCAGGATGATAGTGTCAAGAAAAAACAAGCGAGGAAACGAAGGGAAAAAGAAGAAAGGGTTAGACAATTACCGTGTCGCATGACCGTTTTCATGGAGCACCTCGTTATGTTTTTAAGGAAATTCCCCGTCCAGTCTTTGATATATGGACGGGAGTTATTGCTGAAAAAACATTAACAAGGTAATCTTATAAGGTTTGCCTCCGCCTGATAGAGGTAAATGTAATCGAGCGTTCGCTGAAAGTCAAGATATGTTTTGTAATAAGTATGCTCGGCATTAATCATATGATTATTTGATTTCTTCTATCCATAAACTATAGTCGCCATTATATCGATCCGTTTTAGAAAATAATAAATGCCTTAAATCATGTGAAAATAATAAATCTCGATAACGGCAACTATTTTGAGCTAATATTCTTTTCGGTGTCATATTGCTTCTATCAATCTCAATGATTTGACAGTTTCGTGCATATGGAAAAACACCATGAACTATTTTGCCATAATCCGAAAGGGATATATTGGGCAATGCATTATAAGGATAATATCTAACGGTGTTGTCATTTAGGTTAGTAGCGTAATACTTTTGGCCCTCGATATAAAATAAGACAGTATCTCCATCTGGAGTCCAGCACGGTTGATCGACATACGTCCGAAGGCTGGTTACAAATTTCGATGTTTGTGCGTCTATCGACAAAAGACAAAGATTATTTCCTGCTCCATCTGACCTGCCCCCAGTTTATGTGCCAGTGCGTAGTTTAGTTTTGTCCTTCAGGCATTGGCTAACTGAAGGGGATAAAATGTCTCCGGTGCCGGTGGTCTGTAATTCAATGAGCTGTGAGGTCTGAGCTTATTGTATGTGTT